>NZ_JBGKEB010000005.1:0-240670 GCF_041399425.1 Enterobacter sp. KBR-315C3_2022 | reverse complement strand
TTAGCGCGGTGGTCCCACCTGACCCCATGCCGAACTCAGAAGTGAAACGCCGTAGCGCCGATGGTAGTGTGGGGTCTCCCCATGTGAGAGTAGGGAACTGCCAGGCATCAATCAGAAGAACCCCGTACCGTAAGGTGCGGGGTTTTTTGCTTTGTGCGCGATAAAAACGCTGGGCGGTGATTTCGCCTTGCCCGTTATACAAATCACCTGGGCCGGGAAACACGGCACCGGCGAATACGCCAGACCATATCTATCCTTAAATCTCCGCTGGTAGCCTCGATCGCACGTGCAATACAGCACGCCATAAAAGCCAGAAACGCCATCCTCATGAGCATACCGCAGCACTGCAGAATCTCGTAAGCAGCAGCTTACCCTTGGGCTAAAAGCGTGAAAGGAGTCAGAGTATAGCGAAAAGGAGTAAATTCAATTTGGTCAAACGCAGAAAAGCAAAAACCCAGCCATAGGCTGGGTTCTTTAAATAGTGGTGCCGGACTCGGAATCGAGTCTTATTGTTATTTAATTGATATACAATGTTTATTTTTAATTTGGTGATTTTTGTGCCCTCATTTGTACCCTCGGTCCGTTTGCATTGATTCTGGTGACTCGAATTTGGGTTCAGGTACGAGGTGGTAGGGTTGCAGGAAAATAGCGGGCAACTATTTCGTTCATCTTATCAATCAAATCAGAGCGTTTAAAGATGATGTGCCCAGTGCCTTTCTGGAAGTAACGTATCTCAACATACTCGTCTTCGTAAACGGAAGCGTGCTGTTTGGAGATATGAGCATCGAGCCTGACGGAAAGATCGTTGCGATTCTCCGGAACAGGTTTACCATCCAGCAGATTCAGCGTACGATCTAAATCTGCTAACTGCTCATGTCTACGCCCATGACGGAAGTGAAATCCCCAACGGTCATATTGTACCAGACCATCAACGATTATCTTCTTCCCGAATTTGCAGGGGCTGTTGCTCTTGTAATCCCAGTTTAGTCCCTTAAACACGTTAATGATCCCCCGCTCGAACACCTCCGCTTTACTCTGATGTAGTTGCTCAAAGGTGCTGAGAATATTCTATTCACTGACAGCGGGAATATCGTCCTTTTCCAGGCTGTTGTACCACTCGTCGCGTGCCTGTGCGTCCATGAGCGCCAGCATTCCCGACTTATTCATCAGGTTTTTCCAGATGCTGCGATCGATATTTCGGGTGATGGCTTTTATCGCTGTTTCTGGTTTATCCATCAACCAGCAGTCGTAACGGTTTTGCCGTACTCCCCATTCATTTGCTTTACCACCGCCGATGTTGCTGGTCAGTGTCGAGATATCGTCGAGTTGCTGTATCAGTGTTTCAATTTGCGCCAGCGCCGCGTTGCGTCCGGTGACGATACGTTCAATGCTGGTCGAGCAAATTACATCGGTATTGTCGGTTAACACTTCGGATTCGGTGAGAGTAAGTTCTGACATAGTTTATGTCCTTTATATAAAGCAAAACGCCAGTCGGTGAGGGCTGGCGTTTATGCGTGTGGTGAATACAGGGCTGTGATTATTCTGAGCGGATGTGTTGCAGAGACTGAGCATGTCGGAAGGAGAGACTACCAGTTGAAGGTGCTAAAACCCGGCAACAGGTCACCCGCTGCATCCAGATGTAGCATATCGATCCCGTAACGTCGTATCAGTGTGGTCACTAACCGACGGCAGCCCTTTGAAAGCCCCAATCTCTTTAGTTCCAGCACTGGGTATAAGCGAGCGTTAAGTCTGAGCAGGTAACCGTAGCCGGTGTACAGTATCCAGTCACTGTTGCCGCCGTCGTGGCGTTGAAGAGTGACCTGGTCGAGAATAGCGTTATCCTCACACGTGATATGAGCGGTACTGCACTGGATCCCATTCAGACGGGCGGTACGTGGTAGCTGATCTTCAACAACCAACTTCCCGGGGGTATCAGCAACACGAAGCGAATACCCGTTATCACTGACCACATCAATCAGCGCAGCCAGCTCAATACCATCGATATCGACGGCGATCCGGCCCCCATTAAGGGCCAGTACATTAACGGTATCGGCTTCCACCGTCAGGGACAGCTTCATTGCTGCCCCCTGCATGACTGCCCACTGATGGCGCAAGTCACCGCCTTATAGCCGGTACGTTGCATCAGGCCGGTGGCCTTTCTGGCCCGGAGTATGTCAATAGCGCTGATGAAAGGAGACTGATGCTGAATGGAGAAACCGGGGCGATCAATTCGTACCAGTTCAGATTTTTCAACGAGAAAATTGAGTGCATCTGCCAGTGAAATCCCGGCGTCAATATGCTGCTGAATCACATTACTATCACCAAACTGTCTGTCGTTAAGCGAAAGACCGTAATGCCTTTCCAGCAGATAAGTAAGAAGTTGCTGCCAGATTTCTACCGGCGACGGGGGTGACGATACCTTCCTCGTCGGGAAGGTGAGTAAGGTTTGCATAAAGTTGATCTCTGTTAAATAAATAAGATGTTGATGGTCGGGGGGATTACGGTGAAGGGGGGTGGTGAATTACGGTGTTTTTCAGGTAATTCACTTACTGTCTGATGGCGTCAGGTGCGGCCTCCAGTGTGAACCAGTTAATGCCCTGTTCTGCGTCGTGATGGCTGGCTGCATGGCATAATGCCGCTCTGGCCTCTTCTGCCGTCACAGAGTCATCCACATTGTGTACATCGTCTTCGTATCAGAGTGAACACAATACGAAGTCGTCATTTTGATGTTGTTTCAGCAGTTCAATGACCTCGCTGATTTTACAGGCGTATGGCATGGCTATTCTCCTCTGGGTTGTACCACAGGTGGCGTCGCATAAATCGCAAGATAAACGTATCCGCAGGAGCCGAGGGTGTCTGCCTCGCAGGTCAGTCCTTTTGCGTAGAGCGTGACGCCGTGCTAATGTCGGGGAGTGAGTTCACCGCTGGTGAGCATTAACTCAAGTTGTTTCAACAGCAGTGGAAATGCCTGGTCCAGATGGCGCAGGTCTGATTCGCTGAAGGTACCGGTGATGCTGGCGCGATCAGCCAGGTAATGCAGCCGGTTGCCCTCCTGTACCAGTCGTGCGCCAAAACACGGGATAGCTGCAGGCTTAAGTCCCCACCAGGGGGCGGCAATATCGTGATTTGCTACATTTGTTGAGCTTTGCATTTTAGTAATCCTTAACTAGGTGTTAATTCAGGGTAACGCTGCGCAGGACAACATACGGGCCGTTGCGGTCCTGGCGGCGTTCAGCGAATACGGCGAGCACACCGCAGATATCCTGCACCTCCCGTCCGGCATAGTGGCAGATGCTACCGGACCACTGGTATTTCCCTGTACAGAAGCGGAACAGCCGCGACTGCGGATGCTGGCGGTATATCGCCATTGCCTGGCGTTTGCTGATAATCTTCATCGTTGTTTTTCTCCTTACAGCCAGCCTCGTTCGGCAAAAGATACTATATCCATCCCGCCAACCACCAGGTGGTCCAGCAGGCGAATATCGACCAGCTCCAGTACCTGTTTCAGGCGTCCGGTAATCAGCCGGTCGGCCTGACTGGGTTCAGCCTCTCCGGAAGGATGATTGTGCGCGAGTAGCGCGGCGGCAGCGTTGTGGTGAAGTCCGGCCTTCACGACCTCCCGTGGATGGACGGTAATACTGTTGATGGTGCCGAGAAAAAGCGTATCGCAGGCGATGAGGCGGTGCTGGTTGTCCAGCCACAGCACCATCAGCGACTCCCTCTCCTGCGTGGCCAGATGCAGGCGCAGCCAGTCGCGCACGGCATTGCTGGACGTAAATGATGCACCGGGTTCACGGAGCTGCCCTTCCAGCAGGGTTAAGGCTTCCCTGACCGTCAGCTGGTCGGCAGAGGGTAATTCACGGGCAAACAGCGGTAACTGTTGTTCCATGGCGGCTGACCTCAGTCGATGATGTGCATGATCGCACTGCATTCCGCATGGCTGAGCGCGTAGTCCCGCAGGCGGTAATAGTGCTCCGTCATGGCATCGCATTCGGTGCGCATGGCGTGGTGGCTGTAAGTCATCAGGCAGACTGCGATCCCGGCAGCCTTGGCGCTGAGCTCACCGCCGTTACCGTTCAGGGTGTTGAACAGCGACCAGAGTTTATCGCTCTCCGCTTCCGGGGCCATAAACGCGCCGCCGTTGCTGAGCGTGTAAAACTGCCAGATACCGCCGTGGTAGTCTGTGCAGAAGCGGTCCATCCACGCGAAGACTGTCGGTTCAAGGATTATCCACTGCGGGATGCTGCCGAAGTGCTGCGGCCAGAAGCTGATGCGCTGCTCATCCTGTACGAGTGTGGCGGTCAGCGCTGGCGAAGAACTGGCAGGTTGTGGCGGTAACGGGAGGATATCGTTAAGGTTAATAATATCGGTCATGCTGGTTTTTCCTTGTTTATTTATCGGGTTGGGGATGTTGGTTCAGCCGGAGTGACGGGCAGGACTGCGCATAGCCGTCCTCATCACAGCGTGACGGCCATTGGCCCTCCGGGAGGCTTAAGCTGTACAGGCTGAGTTCGCCGGGACGATAAAGAAGGTGTGAGCACCAGGCGCACAGGTCGTCATCGGAGATGGAGCGGCTGCAGGGATTGTTCTCCAGGGCGGTCGGATAAAGGGTTGCCTGGTGGGCGTTATCAGGTAGCGGTGGCATCAGCTCAGCGCCAGCTGAAGTTCTTCCGCCATCACCCAGAGGGCGCGATTGAGCTTAACGTCGCCGTCTATGCCTTTAACCGCCCGGGTATGGCTGCGTTTGCCTTTGGCGGTACGTCCTGGCAGACCCCCTTTCAGAAGGTTCTCCTGGCAACGATTGAACACTGTCCACAGGTCGTCCTGACGGTCTTCATAACGGCGGGGCGTCAGTATCTGGGATGCCGCTACCGGCTGGTGCTCTTCCCCGAAGCGATACGTCAGCGCGGCTCTGGCAAAAGCCTGCTGTGCCGGTGGGGGAAGTAGCAGTGACTGCATGGCGTCCCGCTTTTCTTCCACCCGGTCAAATATCTCCAGCACCTCATAAGCCCCTTCAATGACTTTCTCCACCACATTGCCCTTATGCGGCACGCGCACCTCACCAAAGGTTTCGCCACAGACAAGCCCGTTCTGGCAGACAAAGCGAAACAACCCCGGCAGCATCTGGTAGGAGCTGGAGCCGTCGTGACTGTTAAGCAGGATGATTTCGGGGACCTGTTTGCCGGTGATTTGCCCCTCACGCCGCAGGCGCAGCATGTGCTTTGTGTGGTCGCGTTTATTAAGGTCGCGCACGCGTGTCTGGCAGGCAAAGAACGGCTGGAAGCCTTCCCGCTGCAGGTTATCCAGCAGGGTGATGGTCGGGATGTACGTGTAACGTTCGCTGCGGGATTCATGTTTTTCTTCGCTGAAGACGCTGGGCACGTAGTGCGCCAGTTCATCGCGGGTTAATGGGCGGTCGCGGCGCACGAGGCTGGCAGCGCCAAAACGGCTGGCTAAGCGCATGGAAATTTCCTTTCTGAGAAATAAAAGAAAACGCCCCGCTCGGATGAGCAGGGCGTTGGTGGTGTGTAATACCTGTGTTGTGGCAGTTGTCAGGGCTGGTTCGTCTGTTCTGCCGCCTGGGCCGGAGCATGTTCACCCGGTGTTGTGGTGTTCCTGTGAATAATCTGGTGTTTCGCCAGCGCCTGCTGCATGTCATTGATGCAGTACGTGATGTAGAAGACGTTAAACAGCACGGTATAAAAGACGTTCATCTTCAGGTCAAAGCGAAACGTGTTCAGCGCAAAGTGACGCAGCGCGGTTCTGGCCTTGAAAGCCCAGACCACATACATCACACCACTGGCTATTGAGAGCAGCCCGCTGATGCCCAGCAGGATATCGCCGGTTGAGTCGTAACCGTACGGGTCAGGTGCTGCCATGGCACCCAACTGACGACTGAGCCCGAAACAGACGGTGAGCCAGATAATAAACAGATTGCCGTAAAGCGGGTAGCCCGTGGTCTCGCTGATGATATCCTGCTTTTTGTAGAGCCAGAGCAGGGGCCAGACGCCGCAGGTGACCATGCTGAGCAGGACAAAATGCAGCGTACGGGTATTCAGCCGCTGGCTGAGGGTATTAATCGTGATATCTGTCATGAACTAAATTCCTGTATTAAACGAGTGGGGGGAGTTTTTCCGTGAATTAACCGGCCGTATTTTCACAGTCGCTGATATTTTTCAGCTCCTGCTGTGTATTCCTGATCCCCGGGTTAAAACTGCCGGCTTTCCTGTCATTCACATACACATCAAAATGTGCAGCCTGTTCCAGAGCCGTAATAAACTGCGACCAGGCATTGTCCGCATTACGCCATCCCAGAGACGAAGGTAGCGGGAATTGTCGATCGTTTATTACCAGCGTGATGGCGGTATGGTCGTCATGTGAGTCTGCTCCGGAACCATCGGGAAAGGTGAGCATGACGTGATGCTGCAGGAGGTTCTGCTCATCGGGGTTGCCTGTGCAGTTGAGGTTAAACATCACATTTTCGGGGCTGGTGATGATGTATTCGGTCACTCCCATGCCGAAGCCGCTGGTCCACATATTGGGGATAGCGTGAGCGACGCCAGTGAATGCCAGTGTTGTTACCAGCAGAACGGCAGATAGTTTACGCATGAACGTTTCCTTAAATTATCTAAGAGGCGGGCAACTGTTGATGAATCCGCCGTGGGTGTTACATAAGCTGTTTGCCAACCGTTATCAGACCGGCCAGCCAGCCGATGCACTGAGGCCCCACAAGCCAGAACAAGCGGGCTTTGAGCAGCCCGGTCATACCTTCGCTGGTGTATACCGCATCCGGCATCAGCCACTGGCGCAGGAACGCGCCGATAGTCATACCGGCACCGGGGCCGAGCGTCATCCAGAACAGATACCCCATCCCCTGCCCGAAACTGCGGATTTCCCCCGTATTTCCGAACACGTTAAACAGGACAACCACAAGCGCGATGCCGAAGGCAATTGCGAAATATTTAATAACAAGCGCCATTCTGTTCAGTCCTTATTTTCTGCACTGCTGAGCGGCACTCAGCATGTTGTCCATAAAACTCGGAGGGACATAGCCGTACTGCTGGTTCATTTTTTCCAGTTCCCCGTGGGTATATTTCGTCTTCAGCTCATCCCAGATACAGCCGCAGACCGCGGTGGTTCCGCCACCGGACTTACAGCCCTGGATAAACTCACGTTCGTTCTTGTCACCACAGCCGCTCACGGCCAGAGCTGAAAGCAGAGTGACGGCCAGTAACGCACCCCGGGAAGCCGTCGTCATTTTTAATTGCCTGTTAATCATTGTGTTAATATCCATTCGTTAAAATGCCTCTGCTCAGAGGCTGTCCGATTGCACCACGCCTTCCTGTTCAAGTGCATGGCTGATGTTGTTCACCACCGTGTCCGGGTCGAGCCGGATTTCCGCCAGATGCTTACCCGCCTCAGGTGTTCCCTTGTAAACGTCCAGGGACGCGAACGGCCTGCCTTCATCGTTTGTCCCGGCAGATATCTGGTATGAGGTGTCTCCGTTCCGGACGGTGAATTCCTGCAGACTGATTACCTGATTGCTCTGGTATGCGTACGTGGTGGTGTTTGCCGGTACGGTGAGGTCCATTTCCTTATGTTCTGCGCTGGTCCTGCCGAATGAGTACGATACCGACGGGGTGATGATGCAAATCTCGACCTCTTTTTTGTGGTTCGCGGTCTGCGCATAGAAGACGGGCTTGCCACAGCGCTGGTGGTGTGCCTGTACAAGCGCGTCGGGCGTAGCGGCATTTACGGCTGACAGCGATGCCAGCATCATTCCTGCGCTCAGCAGCAGGGCTGTACCGTGTTTCATGTTTTAACTCCTTTTGGTCTGGTGTGAGGTTCGGGATAAAGCTCCCGGAAGGTATGAATGACGTTGCTGATAAAGTGAAAATGCGGAAGGGCATTGATGAAATCCGCGTCTACAATGAGTGCGCTGGTTTCACTGCGCCGGTGAAAAGAGCGTTCAGACAAGGAGACCGACGTTACCTCCTCAACCCTGAATACCCGTATCGCACCATACTGGCTGGCCACCAGATACCAGTCTGCATGTGAGAAAATCAGCCGGTAGGGCTCAAGGTGGTCGTGACGAATCCCCTTAACCAACAGGCTGACCAGACGGTGGTGGTAAATCCCTTCAGCAAGTCGCTGAAAGCAATCCGGGAGGATCCCCGCGGGCTGCTGTGCATGGCCTATCAGGCATGGAGATGTGCCGTTTTCATCCATCAACAGCTGCATCAGGTGGCGGCTCTGTGAGGGAATGAGACGGGCTATTCCGGTGTTGCGGGCAAACGCCAGCGCACCAGGAGTATGGTCGCGCATCGGGTTTGTTCGTAACCGCCAGCAGCCGTTATCGCCAGTCAGATCCAGATGCAGCAGACGCTGAGAGAAATCCCGGCGCAGGGTGCGTTCAGATACGCCAAATTCACCGGACAACGCTTTTAGTGAAAGGGATTCACCAGCAAAAAGCCGGCTAATAATAACTGACAGCCTGAGTGCCAGCCTGTCGTGTCGGGGCGCAGGGTCCGTGGCGCGCATATGCCCTCCGTGAATGAAAAATACCGAGATAACTCATGCGGTTATTATGCAGGACGGTGTGGACAGGATATGACCAGCGATAAGACAGCGCGGCAGAAAAGATGCAATATTTTTCCCACGATAACTGTCTGAATTCTCGCGGATAATTGCACATTGTTCAGTGAGTGAGCTGTAGGTGGTCATACCCTGTCATAAAGCCGGTCAGCAGGATGCGCTGTCAGGGCTGAAGGTGGCTGCAGTATTGCGTTTTATTAATCTTTCCCTCAATAAACGCAGTAAGATGCGAAACAGAACGATGAGAGCCCAACGGACGCGGTGGATCGCTTTCTCCGGCCTGCCTGCGTGCCGGCAGTAACCCAGGATCCTGTTTACTATCTGTCTTCGGATATAGCGCAGCAGCATGCGTAACAGAGGCCATGTCAGCTTCCTGAGTATCATTTCCACCTCCTCAAAAAAACCAGTGCCACAGTGCGGAAGCGGCATTCACAATGCCATCGCGGATTGTTCCCAGCCCTTCCCGGACCGACTTTGGCAGCGGAATGGCGTCAACTATCCGGCTGAATAACTCACCCAGCAGATCGCCAAAATCCTTTCGGGCTGTACTCTCTGCCTCTGCAGACCGGTGTTCTTCCCTGACCTGACTAAACACGCCGCTGCTGGCCTCCGGGGGCAGGGCGAATATCATGGTTTCGACCAGACGGGCCAGGTTGTAGCCGGTTTTTGCCGACACTGCATGCACCGGATAAGGACAGGAGAACTGCCGCGAGATGGATGCGCTCCGGGCAGTCAGTGTCAGTAGCTGGCCGGTGGAGGGCTGACAGGCTTCCCTGTCCCATTCCAGCGAGGGTTCTGCCTTGTCGGCCTGGTTAATGACGAAGACAATGCTGCCTGATGAGACACCGCATTTGAGCAGGAACCGGTGAAATGCCTCATCGGTAGCACAGGCCCGGTCATCCGCCTTCATCACCCAGAGGATAAGATCCAGCGTCGGTAACTGCTCTTTATACAACTGCCGGTATTCACGGTCATAGTCCAGAGATTCTCCGGCACCGGGTAAATCGACCAGCGTCATGCGGCGGCCGCCGATATCGAGCGTGAAGCGAAGCGGTTCACGGGTACAGCCCTGAGCATCGCTGACCGGGCTGAGGGGCTGCTGAAAGAGCGCATTACAGAGCGAACTTTTTCCACTTCCTGTTTTACCCATAATGCCAATGACCGGCTCGTAATGGATGTGCTGCCGGATGCGGTTCAGTATTGTGCGGGAGAGTGTTTCGGGCAGGATAGACAGCTGTTGCTTCAGGGCATCAAGGCCCTGTTCATTTTTATCGGACACATTAACCTCCGTGAGTGGAATAATAAAACGGCAGCATTTCTGCTGCCGTTCTCACACAGGTAATATAGGTCTGAAATTTTTTTGAATGTAATTTCTGGTCTGTATGATTGAGACTTTCATTCACTTCTGTAGTCAGGGAGAAAATTTATTCACCACCGCAGGTTTTCCGGTAATGTTCATTAATCAACATTTCCAGCATATCGCTGATACGAACCCCGCTACGATCAGCCATAAAGTCGAGTCGCGTTTTGGTTTCGTTCTTAAGATATGTGTTCAGCGCTTTTTTATCAGTACGGGACTGGCGTAGCTTTTGTTGGTTCCAGGCTTTATTGAGGTTTAGGAGAAACAAACGTTTTGAGTCCGGGGCATTGTCCCATAAATCCAGCGCTGCACGCAGGGCAAGGTTACGCTCTGTATGACTGAGAGGAGTAAACCATGTTGTTAACCCACCGGAGGTCATACTCAGTTCCTCCAGGGTACTGATGCTGACTTTCTGTACTTTACTCAGGTTGTTCCACGCCCACAATACAGCGTCCTCTTCATCCGGCAACCATTTTAGCGGGAGTGGTTTGCTGTAAATATTTTTCCACTTGTCTTTAAGTCTCTCCATGACCTGTTTTTTTAAATACGTCACAGGGGGAGGTGTGATGATAATGCGATCAAATATATGACCTATGATATTCACCCGTTCCCTGTGATTGACTGGAGACAGAGATAATCCGAAATGTGTATACCAGTTTGGACCGTATAATGTATTTCCATTGCGGGTAATCCCAAAATCTTCATCGCTAACTTTACAGAGGTAACCCCACAACCAGAATGTAGCTCGCTCATCCTGATTCAGCCAGTCAAAACTATCCAGTGGCAGAATGTTTTCTTCCCTGCCCATTTCCATATCCTGGAGCAATCTTATCTGTTGCTCTTTATCCGGAATGTATTGATTAATAAGTTCATTTAATGCTTTTCTGCAACTTTCTGCATCCTGTCGTGGAATGTTTCTGGTGTCGATTCGGTTATTCGTCATCAGCCAGTCAGCATAATAATTGCAAATCCGCACATCCCGACTTTTTATAATTCCCTGACTTCCATTGTAGAAATTAACTGCCATTATTAATTCCTTTGTTTTTAAATTACATTGTAGTGATTTTAGTGGTGTGTTTAGTGGTCACACAGTAGCATGGATACGGTTTTACAGTCACTAAAAAACACATCTGGTAGTCAGATTGAGGTTAAGTGGTGGTTTTAAGTGGGTTTTTAAAAGGTAATAGCGTGGTGTGAGTGTAGTCGTTAATGTTATTAAATTTCTTTCTAATACCTTGTTTTCTGGTTTTTATCTTCAATATTCCCTTTGTGAAAGGCGCATCTTAGCTACCCGATCATCCTTGTGTACACGCGCTTTTTCATCCCCATCATGGTGCCTGGTTCGCTGCTGGATACATTTTTGGCATCAGGTATGGTTACCCTGGTATAGTTTCACTTCATTGCTCAGAATCAGGGAGATGGCTTCTGTGAGTTGTGGAAATTTGGGCGTTATAGTGGTTGAGGTTATTTGAGGCGACAAAGTGTCTTTTTTTTGGTTGTTGGTAAAGATAATTCCAGAGTGAACGTGCATGGCTTTTATCGCGTATAGACCAGGCCTGACGTAACCTGCTCTGGTATTGTAGTCAGGCCCGATGTGTTGGATTGGTATTAATATAATAAAGAAGGGGGTGTCTTTATAGTTCAACAACAGTTAATACAAGCGTATTGCATCAGAAGGGTGAGTGATAGCTAAGAAAAGAATGACATCTGAAAGGGAGTGTTACTGTTAAGAAGAGTGTTACCGATGATATCAGTCGGTAGGTAAGGTTGTTATTAAGATAGTACTTGAGCTCAGATATATCCCCTTTATCAAAAAACAGGGTGAGGTGGTTGCCCTGAGATAAGGCTACGTAAATACGTTAGATATTAAATTTAGTGATATTGTTGCAGGTGTATAAACCTTCTTGGAGTGTAGTGCTGTCGATAATGTATCAGGGGAGTAACCTTGGCGTAAGGCAGCTTTTAGCGAAGTGAAAATGCATAGTGAATATTACTGGTGTTAGCCTGCCTGCTTAACGTGTTATTACGAGAGCTAGCCAGGAAAGATCAATGACAGCTGAATGGCTTGTATTGATCCGTTTAGTGTGTGCCAGAGTATTGATTACATCAACGAACCATAATCCATGTTGTAGCCTGCGTCGGGAGTAATAATCGGGGTAGATACCATAAGCTGAATAACGCAGTTAAAACTTGTTTATTCTTATGGGGAAGGCCATCAGTATGCAGGGATGATTAATACACTGGATGTCAGTGATTTGATAAGTGACTGAGCGTTTTAATTCTGAATATTACTGAAGCTTTCTGAAAGTCCCTGTAATCGCATGAAAGATAGAGGTAATGGAAATCTTTGAATGGTTCGAATACGTTGAACCTGACGCGACACAGTGCGTTTTAGAAGGTATTGAATAGTATTATCTTTCGGGGTAATGAATGGGCTAGTAATGTCAGTTTCTCAGCGGGTGCAGATTGTATAGTAGTCACTAGGATCCGCATTGCTGGCAGACCGGCAGGAACAACGGCATTATCAGAGCTACCTGGCCATTGATTGCATCAGGGCTTAATGCCTGGCTGTGGCAGATGTATAATGTTTCTTTTTTCATCAGTACTCTAAATAAGGCTACACATGGACGCAGAGAAAATTCAGTCAGATATCGATGCTCTTTTGACATACATGAACGATGACATGGAGAACCTCGGAGAAACGATCAAAACCGTTTCATTTGGATTCGATGCTGGCCAGAACGATCGCATCGCTATTGACGAGCTGCTTCACTGGTCGGAAGAGTATTTGTTCAAAATCATCAATATCTGTCATTCCCGTTCTCTCGTGCGTAAGGATTATGGTGGCTTTCAGGATGTCTCTCTGACAGAAGAAGGCCAGAGTCGCGCTATCTCAGTCAAACACGGGAAAAATCGCTCATACGAGTTAGGGGCCAGTATGCAGATTGCTACGCTAAATGTTCATGGGCCAGCGCAGGTTGGCAACGGTAACACACAAAACATCCACAACGTATTTAACCAGTTGCTTCAGCAGATCGAGATGTCTTCAGCTTCAGATGAAGAAAAACAGGAAGCTAAGAGCCGCCTTGCTAAATTTCTGGAACACCCTCTGGTCGGATCTATCGTTGGCGGACTTGCTGGTTCGCTTCCAGGTCTGATGGGATGATGGACGATCTCAAAGAAACGATCCGGCTACGTTGTGCATTTTGCAGATCAGAGCAGTTCGCCTTACCTTACACGGATTACTCACCTCCTGGTCACAGTTTTGTCGTCTGTGCCAATTGTGGGAGGGAAAATGATGTGACATCTCTGCTCATCAACGCTAAATCGAAAGGGATGGAAATAGCCCGGGCGTATGCTGATGGGCTGGTTGAACAGATGAAGAAGGATTTCGTTAACTCTTTTAAAAATAGCAAATACATTAAGATAAAGTGATCGGCCACGACAGCATCGAAGAACAACTCTTCAGGGAGTACAAATGACCAGAGAAGCGATAACGCCATTAAACTACACATCTTCCGCGATCGATGATCTGCGTGAGCTGGAACGTAATTGTCTGTATGAAGCGCCGTATTCAGCTCACGTTCTGCGCAATGTGATAACCCTGCTGGAGAACAGCGTTAAATTCATCCTGCCAAACTGCGCTGATTTTATTGCTCCCGAAGACCTGCGGCAGACGCATCTGGATCTGGCTCGTTTGCCTTATCCTGTGGTGACGTTTGAAATCCCCTGGGAGAAAGAAGGTACGCTTGAGACCTATTTTGACAAACAGGCCCTGCGCTCAACGAAACGGATAGCGTTATGTTGGGAAGCAAAAGTGGAACTGGAGCCAGTACCAGGAATTAACCATGTGCTGGAGCGTTTCCCGGGAGGTGGTGTTTTTGTATGTTCTGTCTACTGGGTCGATGATAGTCGGCGCTGGGACCCGAGCTACGGTGCTCTCTTTTACCCCTACGATAATACGCTTAATACCGTTGTTGATTTAACCTCTCGCCCTGGTGCCACCAGACTGGCTGTGGCCTCGTTGCAGGATGCAGGCCTGGTACCCCAAACGCACATGAAACAATACAAGGCAGAACCTGTGGTTATCCTGCCGGAGTTTGCCAGCCAGACGGAATCTTTACTGGGAAGCCGCGATAAGCTTTTTGCAGACATTATCATCAACTCCCGGGATGAACTTCAGGCATTCATCAACGCCTGCAGTATCCTGAATTGCGCAAATGTGGTGGTGGATGAACTGGTACCGTCGAATAGCAGGAAAGCCCAATGGGCCAGAGGAAAACGCGTCAAGGTACAGGAGCCGGCTGTAAAACCCCGCTTTACCTACAAAGTGCTGCAGATTTCGGATGAACAGCGTTCACATTCAGGAGGAAGTGGTCTCAGTACGGGGTCGCATACGAAACGAATGCATCTTCGCAGAGGTCATATTCGCCGCCGGGGGGAACGGCTGATCTGGATCCGTCCGTCGGTTGTGAACCCAGGTTCTGCACAGGGCATTGTTACCAAAGATTATCAGCTAAAAAAATCAGCTGAGTAGCCGTTACGTTGTGAAAGGTTGGCGCGAAACCTTTCTCCGTTGTCTGTTGGCCTTGGTATTCGCATCACCATGCCGCACTAAAGCCCTGTTTTTTAAGTCTGTGGCGGGTTTGTTTCACGTAAGCTACGTCAATGAGCTCATCCGGCGGCAGATCGCGTGTGATATTACAAATTGTCGCCAGCGCTGAATCTGAGAGTTTAAACGTTCGTGGTAAGGCGTAGTAATCCCCTGTTTTTTGCATGCCGATGTTATCGAATAACGCTCTGAAGAAATCCGTCAGCGAAGGGCGGCGTGCTTTAATTATCGCCTCTGTCGCTTCATCGGCAAATGTAACCTCAACCTCCTCCATACCCAGCGAACGAATAATCCCGGCAATGCCAGGCCAGTACTTAAGGTCGAAACTATTAAGCCGCTGCATTTCTGGTTTAAGGTGAAGCTGATAATGACCGCACCCCTCTCCGGCATCATCGATAAATTCGGTGAGTTTGAGCATACGCTCGCAATGAAAATGACCGTTCCCACTAAGCTCTGAACGTCGCTCCAGCATTTCAGCCAGTTGCATGCTCATGGTGCTGATATTGTCATTCAGGGCCGCCAGCTCCTGATGATCAGCACGTAGTTTTGCAAAACGCGAATCTGTTCCAAAGCTACCGGCATGGATAATCTGCTCAAGCAGCACCCAGAGCTGTTGTCTGGTAATGCTACAGGTAGAAATCTCCCTGTACACTGATGCCATTTCATCATGACGTTCGATAAGCCGATTAAAAACAGCCCATGTTGAAGGCCACGATGGTGGAACGGTTTTTTGCCAGCCAGACAGCTTCTCATTCAACAACAACAGGGCAATCGCCGGTGCTTCATCAACGCCAATAATCATCGTTACTTCCTCTGGTTCTTATCTGTTCATGTCCATTGTTCACTGAAGCCCTGGAGATGTCGGTAACGGGAAGACTGTTTTTTGGCAGCCTTCAGGTCACCTTGCATCTGAAACGTTGTTATCTCATGGCTCCAGTCGCAGTGCTGTTACCTGTAGTGTTTTCCACCTGCCCCCCGATATTTTCCAACTCCAGCCGTTTCTGAGGGAGCGGCTGGTGGATTTGTTGAAGGCAATAAATTTTTTTTAACGGCACCGGTAATGGTTATGAACGATAACCCACCGGAGTCCATTTTAATGAGTTACACATACGACCCTTTCTGGCAGCAACGCATCGCCGATACCTTCAGTTGCGCACTGAACGCTTACACCCGCTTACTGGCCCTGCGTGTTGACCTCCGTCTGCCGGATACGCCAGCGGCAAGCGATGCCGCTGTTATCTCCCGCTTCACCGATGCCATGAAAGCCCGCATTGCAGCCCTTCAGGCGCGTCAACGTCGCGAGGGCAAACGCGTCTGGCCGACCACGCTGCGTTTTGTCTGGGCGCGGGAGTTTGGTGAAATCAAAGGGAAGAAGCATTACCACGCGGTGCTGTTGCTGAACCGCGATACGTGGTGCGGACCGGGGGATTACAAAGACCCGGATTCGCTTGCAGGTATGATTAAGCAGGCATGGTGCAGCGCCCTGAAGGTGGACACACAGGAACATGCCGTTCTGGCCCGCTTCCCGAAGAGCCCTGTGTCCTGGCTGACGCGCGGTAATACCACAGAGCTTCAACAGGCGCTGGCGCAGGCCGCTTATCTTGCCAAACGCGAAACCAAAGTCACCGGTGATGGTGAACGTAACTTCGGTTGCAGCCGCGGCTGAGCCAGTCATATCGATTCACCAGGCCTGAACATACGGGCCTGGTAATTTTTTACAACGTTTCCCTATCCTCTGAGGCGAACCGGTAACCCCATGATTCAACCACCACCGGACGTCTCCCGACAGCCATATCCTCAGAGGGAGAAAAATACCATGACCACGTTGAATACGAACATTAATGTCAGCACTGACACACTGCTTTCAGCTCAGGACCCGCTTATCGACATGACCTTTATCACCACGTACACCGGTATGACGGACAAGTGGTTCTATAAACTGATTGGCGACGGGCTGTTTCCCAAACCCATCAAGCTGGGCCGCAGCTCCCGCTGGCGCAGAAGCGAGGTGGAAACCTGGATGCAGCAGCGTATCGCAGATTCCCGTGGTGTCTGAGCAGGCGAGGTCTCCTGATGGAAAAACAACGACGTACTAAACCACAGAACATCCCGGCGCGCTGGAAGTGTCCCCGTTGCCGGAGGCAGTATTGTGGTGCAAGACCCTGCCCCGTTTGTTTTCGTACCTCTGTAGCATCTGCACAACCGTAATCCCGGTGGTCTGCAGAGACTGAATACCAATAATCATCTTCCGCTAACGCATAACTGACCCGCCATTCACACAGCCATGCTGCCCATACCGGGACGGCTTACGCCTGCGTGTTGTCTGGCGGTAAGGAGCACCACGATGTACGCCAAATCTTTCATAGCCCTTGACGGTAATGGTCGTCCCACCGGAGCCAGAACCGCACAACGGTATCCGTATGACCGCTACACCTGCCACCTGTGCGGCAGTGCGCTGCGATACCATCCTGAATACAACACAGAGCGACCGTTCTTTGAACACCGGTCCGATATGCTGACAGATAACGGGCGACAGCATTGTCCGTATGTCAACCTGGAAGCGAAAGGGACCCGCCATATCCAGCAGCTGCAATGGTATGTACCGGATGCCCGTCCGCTAGTTTACCGCGCCGACTGGCACTGTCACGGTTGCAGCAGTGATTACCACGATGAGCGTTATTGCCTGACCTGCCGAACCGGTGAGTTCAGCAGGACGCTCTCTGATGCTGAAATCCGGACTGCAGAGGTTACGGCATGCGCGTACTGAAATGTTACCTGGCAAATGACCGTGAAGGCCACTTTGTGACGGCCAGTGAGGCCATGAGCGCACCGGGGCAGATATGGAGTTGTGCTTCCTGTGGCTGTCGTCTGGTGCTGCATGCCGGCACCTTCAGCGACCCGGCATGGTTTGAACACGATACGCAGACTGTGGCCAGGGATGTGCTGATGAATTGTGCCCATCTCGACCCGCAAGTGAAAGCTGAGGCCCTGCACAGGAAGTTACGCAATATGCTCAACGGCCTGGATGCTACGGTAATGACGCTGTCCTGGTACTGCGTGTGGTGCGGTGACCATTATCAGGGCGTGAAGCACTGTTACCGGTGCCAGACCGGTATCTACAGCATCGAAGAAGCTCACTGGCAGAGAAACTACTGCTGCACTACCAGATAGTTCCTCATTCTTATGAACAAGATACTACCGTAGAGGTGGTATCACTCCCTGATTCAATCCGAAGAGGTTTGCATTGTGAATCATTCTTACATACGGGCGTCTGATGCTGTCAGCGCGGATGCCGTCAGTACGCGTGCATTTCTGCAACAGGCCGTTGACCATTACCCGCGACTAGCGGCATTCAGCTTTACGCTGAAATTGCCGTATCGAGAAACCCTCAGCGAATACCGGTCATTAATTCTGCATTTTCATACTGAAGTCTGGCAGCGCACCGGCGAATATTCGCGCCAGCGTCAGCAGGCGCGCCAGAGTTCACCGCCAACAATCCTTCGATGGATGTGGGAGTCTGTCAGTGCACCAGAGTGCAAAATGGTGCTGCTGATGAATCTTGATACGCTGGGTGCCTTGCGCGATGAGGTCGTACAGCAGGAGATGAGCGGGATACTCAGAGAGGCATGGTGCGAGGTGATGCATGCTGATAGCAACGTCACCAGTATGGCGTCTTTCGTTATCAGTCGCACAGGAAAGTTTTTATTTTCACGGTCATTCAGTCAGTTACAGACCAAGGTGAATGAAATGGCATCTCTCGTCATGACGGCCAGAACGGGTGTGGTTTGTCCGTGACGGAAAGGCTTCTCCAGTAAAGCAGATGTCAGTTATACAGAGCTTCCTCGATGTATTCCGCGCCGATATAATTTCTGAATGAAAAAAGCTCACGATACCTTACCGCCTGAACAAACCGTTACGGCACTCGCGCATTTTGCATGGTGTGCCCTTGTCGCCTTACGTACCGCGCAGCAGGATGGCCAGGCGTTGTCGCCACTCAGTACGCATGCATTTTTGCAGCGCTGGTTAACTGTGGCGTATAAGCAAAAACGGTTTCCGCGTGCAATTGCATCCGATATTGAAGGGTTACTGACGCTGGGGCGCAGTAAAGGCCCTGCTGCTGGCTTACATCATCGTCTGGAATATCTCTGGTCTTCGTGCTCGGGGCCAGTGTCTGCGACGTCGGATTTGTACCGGCTGACGTATGCAATTGAACAGCTTAAATCGCAGGGCTGGGTCAATGCAGCGGTGAGTGACGGTGACTGGGACAATGAAGCGCTTCTGGTCCAGGAATACAGCGATACGGATGCACTGCTGGTAAGGAAGTCGGCTCTGACCGGTGGATTTTCGGAAGAGGGCAAACTGGTTGCGACGGTTGAGTTTCTGGCGACGGGCAACCTGTCAGCATGTACAGCGGTTTTTCAGGCCCATCTCCTCCCGTCGGTCATGATGGCATCGAACCGGATCGCATTACAACCTGAGCAATAGGACAAATATTCTCAACGCATCGGGTAATCTGAAGTTCCCTGAATGGCAGGTATCAAGATCGTGCTCACCTCCTGGTATTAAGGGATGTGTTAAGGGTTGTCGTGAAATTTCCTTTCTTCTGACGAAAACAAATAAGCCCCGTTTAAATGAATAATAAGAAATGATGAAAATCTGAAAATGTCGTCAATTTTTCACTTGCTCAGCCACGTCTGCTTCTCATTTTTGATAAAAGTACAAAATCAGATATTTCACGTGATTGGTGGTATTTTGTACAAAACCTTCCCCTAAGCTAAATCGATCATTTGCTGCACACCCTTATCCTATAAGGCCTGAAGGGGTTGTGCAAGAAAATTCTTATAAATCAGAAAGATGAACTTTTATTGTTAAAGCTTATAAATGTAAAGTTTTGTTACATTTTTTCATTTCCGATCTGGCAGGGAACGTTCCTACACTCCGGCTATTGGGTCTTATCTGAAATTTTCCATTTCAGACAAATGCTCAAAAATACAGTGTCGGCATGCTGGTGGATGGAATGCGCCCGCTTTTTAGTTCCGGGAATTTTATTTACGTCGGATGACGCGAACCGGAAAGTTGTTCTGGCAGGGTAATTTTTTCTTATTTATTTCTCACTGGCATTGACCGTTTCTATTACTCCATAGAACAGGGACAGCCATGTCTAACTCTTCCTTTCAGTCCGAAATACCTAAAGCGCGTATTAATTTAAAACTTGATTTGCACACTGGTGGTGCGAGCAAGAAAACGGAGCTCCCCCTGAAATTGCTGGTGGCGGGCGACTTCAGTAATGGTCAGGAGTCTGCCCCCCTTTCTGAGCGCAAAAAAGTTGATTTGAATAAAAATAATTTCGACTCAGTGTTGTCCGAATATTCCCCGAACGTCAATCTGACCGTTAAAAACACACTGGCTGATGATGGCAGCGAAGACAACATCAGCCTGACCTTCCAGAGCATGAAGGATTTCACCCCGGAGCAGGTCTCCCGTCAAATACCTCAGCTGAAGGCGATGCTGTCCATGCGCAACCTGCTTCGCGATTTAAAAGCGAACCTGCTGGACAACCAGGCATTCCGAAAGGAGCTGGAAAAAATTCTGCTCGACCCGGCATTAAGCGCAGAACTCCGCTCAGAGCTGTCTGCTCTGGCACCTAAACAGCCATAACGGTCACGATGATATAACGGATTAAAAAGGAAGATGCTGATGTCTGTAAAAAATGAGAATGCGGCTGGTGGCGAAAGCGTGGTGCTGGAACGTCCTGCAGCAGGTGGCGTTTATGCGTCCCTGTTTGAAAAAATCAACCTGAACCCGGTGTCCGAGCTGAGTGCGCTGGATATCTGGCAGGATGCACAGGCGATGTCGGATGCGACTGCTGATGAGCGTCTAACGGCGGGGATGCAGGTATTCCTGGAATGCCTGATAAAATCGGGTTCAAAAGTTGAAAAACTCGACAAAAACCTGATTGACCATCATATCGCGGAGCTGGACTACCAGATTAGCCGTCAGCTGGATGCGGTGATGCACAGCGACGAATTTCAGGCGGTAGAAAGTCTGTGGCGCGGGGTGAAATCCCTGGTCGACAAAACTGATTTCCGCCAGAACGTGAAGGTGGAACTGCTGGATATGTCCAAGGAAGACCTGCGTCAGGACTTCGAAGACAGTCCGGAAATCATCCAGAGTGGACTGTATAAACACACATATATTGATGAATATGACACTCCGGGCGGTGAGCCGATTGCCGCGCTGATTTCCGCTTACGAATTTGATGCGTCAGCGCAGGATGTTGCTCTGCTGCGCAACATTTCAAAAGTGTCTGCCGCAGCGCATATGCCGTTTATCGGCTCTGCAGGTCCGAAATTTTTCCTCAAGGATTCGATGGAGGAAGTTGCGGCCATTAAGGACATTGGTAACTACTTCGACCGTGCGGAGTACATCAAGTGGAAATCCTTCCGTGAGACAGACGATGCCCGTTATATCGGTCTGGTGATGCCGCGCGTGCTGGGTCGCCTGCCGTATGGCCCGGATACTGTGCCGGTTCGTAGCTTCAACTACGTGGAAGAAGTGAAAGGCCCCGATCACGATAAATACCTGTGGACCAACGCATCCTTCGCCTTTGCATCCAACATGGTTCGTAGCTTCATTACCAACGGCTGGTGTGTACAAATTCGTGGCCCGCAGGCCGGCGGAGCCGTGCAGGACCTGCCTATCCATCTGTACGATCTCGGTACCGGCAACCAGGTGAAGATCCCGTCAGAAGTGATGATCCCGGAAACCCGTGAGTTTGAGTTTGCGAACCTGGGCTTTATTCCATTAAGTTACTATAAAAACAGAGATTATTCCTGCTTCTTTAGCGCTAACTCCACGCAGAAGCCGGCCCTGTATGACACTGCCGATGCGACGGCTAACAGCCGTATCAACGCGCGTCTGCCGTATATCTTCCTGCTGTCACGTATCGCCCACTACCTGAAGCTTATTCAGCGCGAAAATATCGGCACCACCAAAGACCGTCGTCTACTGGAGCTTGAGCTCAACACCTGGGTGCGCAGCCTGGTGACCGAAATGACCGACCCGGGCGACGAACTGCAGGCCTCTCACCCGCTGCGTGATGCAAAAGTGGTGGTGGAAGACATCGAAGATAACCCGGGCTTCTTCCGCGTGAAGCTGTACGCCGTGCCGCACTTCCAGGTAGAAGGCATGGACGTCAATCTGTCGCTGGTTTCCCAGATGCCGAAAGCCAAGTCATAAGGCGAGAGGAAATCAGGGATGAAAATTTACCGCCCACTTTGGGAGGACGGGGCCGCTCTGGCCCCGCAACAGTTCCAGCAGCAGGCCCGCTGGAATGAGCACGTTGCCAGCATGGTCGCCCGGATGGGGGTTTCTCATCCCTGGGGCGTGGTTGCGGCAGAATTTGACGATGCTGCACTGGCGCTCGCGCGCCTGAATGTTATCCGTCTGGTCGTACGTTTCCAGGATGGCACGATTGTTGATACGGATCTGGCGGATAATATTCCGCCGGTCTGTGATTTGTCTGCCGCAAACGGCTCTGAGGCTGTTGAGGTAGTTGCCGCACTGCCGCTGCTGAGCGCCAGTGGTAGCAACCTCGATAACGGACAGGACAGTGAGCGCCCGCGTCGCTGGAAAGCTGAGCGTGTGGTGGTGCAGGAACTGGCTGGCCATGAAAGCGGGGAACTCGCGATCCTGCGTCATGCGCTGACCCTGCGCCTGTCCAACCAGGAAAACGCAGCATACCTGACCTGTCCGGTGGCCCGTCTGGTGCGTAATGCGCAGGGGCAGTGGAGCCGGGACCCGTCCTTTATCCCGCCAATGCTGTCTGTTGCTGCCAGTCCGTGGCTTGCCACCGAGCTGGGTGACCTGCTGGTCCGTCTGCAGGCCCGTCGCCGTCGCCTGATGGCTATGCGCCGGGAAAGCAATGAGCGGATGGCCGACTTTGCGGTCGCGGATGTCTCCCTGTTCTGGCTGCTCAATGCCCTGAACAGCGCTGAACCCGTACTGACTGAATTGTTGCAGACCCCGTCCCGTCACCCGGAACTGCTTTACCGCGAACTGGCCCGTCTGGCCGGCAGCCTGCTGACCTTTTCGCTGGAGCACGATGCCAGTGATATTCCGGCGTACCAGCATGCTGTACCTGAACGGGTCTTCCCGCCGTTACTGGCCCTGCTGGATAAGTTACTTGAAGCCAGCCTGCCATCGCGGGTTGTCAGTATCCAGCTTGAGCATCAGGACCAAATCTGGAAAGGCTCCCTTCACGATGCGCGCCTGCGCGAAGGCGCTGATTTTTATCTCTCGGTGCGTTCCTCCATGCCGAATCACGAGCTCCAGACCCGGTTCCCGCAGATGTGTAAGGCGGGCAGCTTTGAGGATGTCTCGGATGTGGTGAACGTGGCGCTGAGCGGAATAGAGATCAAACCTCTGACGCATGTTCCCGCCGCGATCCCTCTGCGCCTGGAGAACCAGTACTTTTCGCTGGACCTGAGTTCTGACGTGGCCCGGACCATGCTTGAAATGGGCAGTTGTACCTTCTATACCCCGCGTTCTCTGGGAGAGGTGAAACTTGAACTTTTTGCGGTGCTGCGTACATGAATACATCAGAAATGAGTCAAATTGAGCGTACGTTCTACCCCGGCTGGTTGATGGCCAGTCAGCTCCGGGGCGGACAGGAGATCCGCGACGGGGAAGGGCTCTACCGCCGGGCCTGCCGCCTGGTGCAGGAGGCGAAAGCCGCGCTGACGGAGGCAGGCTACAGCGATATCAGCCGGGAGCACATGGTCTATGCGCTGTGTGCCTTGCTGGATGAGAGCGTCCTGAATCGCGGGTCGACAGATGACGGTTACCTGTCGTGGCGGCGTGATCCGCTGCAGGCGCATTTTTTTGGCACCCTGAATGCCGGTGAAGAGCTCTGGGAGCGTATTCGCAATCTGCTTAAAGAAACGGCACCTGATATGGCGGTGCTGACCTGTATGTACCGCACCCTTCAGTTGGGCTTTGTCGGGCAGTACCGGGCTGAAGACGATGAACGACGTGAAGATGTGGTACGGGCACTTGGTGAACGGGTGCCTGCCTTTACGCTTTCGCAGGATGCGCCGATTGTCGCAAGGGCTTCCCGTCTGCGCAGCGGTCGTCGTCTGTACTGGCTTTCCTGGATTATCGGGACGGCTGTGCTGGTGGGGCTGTGGTTCTTCCTTTCATCCTCCCTCACCGAACTGGTGAGTCAGACGGTCAGACCGGGGTAAAGGATGCGTGATGTTTACCGGAGTCTGTTAACCGCCCTGGCGGGCGTACTGGCACTGTGGCTTATTCTGGGCTTCTGGCCGCTGTCGGTCGAGAGCCGTGTGGCACTCAGCCTGCTGGTCATTCTGTTGTGCGGGGCGATGCTCTGGCGTCAGCGGCGGGCATCACAGCGGCGGGCACTGGCACTCAGGGATATTGTGGACGAGAGCCTGCCCCCGGAAGATTTTCAGGGCGCGGTCATTCTGGTGTGTGGCGATAACCGCGCACTGTTCGCTGAGTCTGTCCGGCATCGTGAAACCCGTCAGGGCTGGTATCTGCGGGTAAAAGACGCAGAACAGCTGCCCTTGCTTGCCCAACATCTGAGTCTGATCCGTCCGGCCCTGGTGTCACAAATCTCCGTCATGCTGGCGGTGGTACCTGAAAAGCACACATCCGGTGATGATTTTACCCATTCTTTGCGCGGCTGGCAGCGTGTCGTCGTCCAGTGCCGCTCGGCATTTGGCACTCTCCCCCCGCTGTGGACCGTGACCTGGGTATCGCCTCCTGTGGCTTGCGCAGAGGCAGAGCCCGTCTGGTTTACCACGGTCAGTCAGCGGACCGGCATTCAGGTATATCAGCCCGGTCAGGGTAATGTGTCACTGACGGAATGGACCCGGGAGACAAGAGCAGACGGACGCCTTTCCCGTCTGAGTCAGATTTTGTGGCTGGACGGTCTGCTTGCCTGGCAGAACAGCGCGGTCAATGACCTGCTTTCGGTACGACAGGGAGATCTACCGGCAATGAAGCCCTGCGTGCAGGGCATGTGCATGGTGCCGGTGAGCGGTATCGCGGGCAATCTCTGGCAACAGCACATCACCGCCGTGACGGCGCTGCCACCGGATGCCGTTGTCACCACAGAGCCACTGCCGCTGCCTGAACTGCTGCTGCCGGCGTTGCCACGCCGACGTGGTGTCAGCCGCAGAATGGTGTTCTGGCGTTATGCCGGATTACTGTGCGGGATTTTTCTGGCACTTGCCATGCTGGCGTCCTGGATGAACAACCAGCGTCTCATTCGTAATGTTGGCGATCACCTTGCGTTATATCACCAGCTGACGGGTAATCCTGTTGCACCGAAACTGCGTGCGCAGCAGCGCCTCAGAGCCGATGGCGCATTACTGGACGACTGGCAGCGTCGCGGGGAGCCACTGCGTTATCGCCTGGGGCTGTATCAGGGGCTGCGTCTGGTTCCACCTATTGAGGCCGCCGTCAGCGACTGGGCTCCACCTCCACCGCCTCCACCGGTCATTAAGAAAATTATTGAGGGTCCGAAAACCATTCGCCTCGACAGCATGTCGTTGTTCGATTCGGGCAAATCGGCGCTGAAAGCCGGATCCACCAAAATGCTGGTGAACTCGCTGGTCGGCGTTAAGGCGAAGCCGGGCTGGCTGATTGTCGTGTCCGGCCATACCGATAACACCGGTAACCCGAAGCTTAATCAGACGCTGTCCCTGAAACGTGCCGAAGCGGTACGCGACTGGATGCGTGATACCGGTGATGTGCCGGAAAGCTGTTTTGCGGTGCAGGGCTATGGCGAAAGCCGCCCGGTCGCAACGAATGACACCCCGGAAGGGCGCGCACTTAACCGTCGTGTCGAAATCAGTCTGGTTCCGCAGGCAGACGCCTGTCAGATACCGGGCAATCCCCAGGCGTCATCGGATGATGGCGCAGATAAAACTGTAATGGAGTAAATCACATGGCAATTCCTGTTTATCTTTGGCTGAAAGACGACGGCGGCGCGGACATCAAAGGGTCTGTGGACGTTCAGGATCGTGAAGGCAGCATCGAAGTGGTTGCGCAGGAGCATAACCTGTACATCCCGACGGATAACAACACCGGCAAGCTGACCGGTACCCGCATCCACACCCCGTTCCTGTTCACCAAGGAAATCGACTCCTCCAGCCCGTATCTGTACAAGGCTGTGACCACCGGTCAGACCCTCAAGTCTGCCGAATTCAAGTGGTACAAAATCAACGACGCGGGCCAGGAAGTGGAGTACTTCAACACGAAGTTAGAAAACGTGAAAGTGGTGAAAGTGAATCCTGAAATGTATGACATCAAGGATCCTTCCAAAGAGAAGCATAACCACCTTGAGCGCGTAGAACTGCGCTACGAAAAAATCACCTGGACTTACAAAGACGGCAACATCATTCATTCCGATTCCTGGAACGAACGCGCCACCGCGTAAGAAAGACCGCGGGCAGCGCATCCTGCCCGCTTTTCTGCTTTTCACAACGCCTGCCTCGCGGACGTTCTGCAAAGCAGTCACACATTTTATCAGCACTGACCTTATGGGCATCGGTTAACGGCCAGGGGCGGTAGCGTGTCAAAAGAGAGGGAATGAAATCCATGGAAAATCCAGCCGTTCTGTTACGTCGCCTGAATCCTTACTGTGCCCGTGCGATGGAAGGGGCGGCCTCGCTCTGCCAGACCCGTGCGCATGCGGAAATCCTGCCTGAGCACTGGCTGCTGAAGTTGCTGGAGCAGGGCGAAGGTGACCTGACGGTGCTGGCCCGCCGCTATGAATGGGATATGGATGCGCTGTGGCAGGATTTGCTCGGCTGGCTGGATAATCAACCGCGCTCGGTGCGCCATCGTCCACAGCTCTCGGAAAACATTCAGATGCTGATGCAGGAAGCCTGGCTGATTGCTTCGCTCAACAGTGAAGAGCAGGTCCGCAGTCATCATCTGCTGATGGCCCTGACCGGCAAACCGAAACTGCTGCGTTGTGACGGTCTGTGGCCGATGCTGACTCTGGCACAAAGCCAGCTGGAGCGCCTGCGCCCGTTACTCGATGCACAGTCGGACGAACGTCCAGAATTGCAACTGGAGAAGGAACTGGCGCAGAGCCACGGTGGAGAAGTGGAGTTTGTTGGCCGTCCGGTTGGTGCAGAGCTGAAAGATGGTGAACTGAACCCGGCTCTACAGAACGCGCTGGATAAGTTCACTCTCGACGTTACCGCCAAAGCGAAGGAAGGCAAAATCGACCCGGTATTTGGTCGTGATACCGAAATCCGTCAGATGGTGGACATTCTCTCTCGTCGTCGTAAGAACAACCCGATCTTGGTCGGCGAGCCTGGCGTGGGAAAAACGGCGCTCGTGGAAGGGCTGGCGCTGCGTATCTCCGAAGGTAATGTGCCGGAAAGCCTGAAAACAGTCGTTCTGCGTACCCTGGACCTCGGTCTGCTGCAGGCGGGCGCGGGCGTAAAAGGCGAGTTCGAACAGCGCCTGAAAAATGTCATTGATGCCGTGCAGCAGTCGCCTGTGCCCATCCTGCTGTTTATCGACGAAGCGCACACCATCATTGGCACGGGCAACCAGGCCGGCGGTGCAGATGCGGCGAATCTGCTGAAGCCTGCCTTGGCGCGTGGTGAACTGCGTACCATTGCCGCCACTACCTGGTCTGAATACAAGCAGTATTTTGAACGCGATGCCGCGCTGGAGCGCCGCTTCCAGATGGTGAAAGTGGACGAGCCGGACGACGACACCGCCTGCCTTATGCTGCGTGGCCTGAAATCCCGCTACGCCGAACACCATGGCGTGCATATTACGGACGATGCGGTACGCGCCGCCGTTACGCTTTCACGCCGCTACCTGACGGGCCGCCAGTTGCCGGACAAAGCCGTTGATCTGCTGGATACCGCCAGTGCCCGCGTGCGCATGAGTCTCGACACCGTGCCGGAAGCGCTGACGCAGTACCGCGCACAGCTCACCGCGCTGGACATTGAGAAGCAGGCGCTGCTGGAAGATATCGCGCTGGGCAATAATCAGCATGGAGAACGTCTGGCGGCGATTGAACAGCAGCAGAACGACCTGATTGTCGAACTCGATATTCTGGAGAGTCAGTACGGTCGCGAGCTGAGCCTGACGGAACAGCTGCTGGACGTGCGCCAGGACATCAGCCGCCAGGCCGATATCACCACTCTGCAAAACCAGCTGTCGGTGCTGCAGGGCAACTCGCCGCTGCTGTCGCTGGATGTGGACACCCGCACCGTGGCGAACGTGATTGCCGACTGGACCGGTGTACCGCTCTCCTCGCTGATGAAGGATGAACAGACCGAACTTCTGGTGCTGGAAAATGAGATCGGCAAACGTGTGGTCGGCCAGAATGTGGCGCTGAATGCCATCGCCCAGCGCCTGCGCGCGGCCAAAACCGGGCTGACGTCTGAGAACGGTCCGCAGAGCGTGTTCCTGCTCGTTGGCCCGAGCGGTGTCGGTAAAACGGAGACCGCGCTGGCGCTGGCGGATGAGCTGTACGGCGGAGAAAAATCCCTTATCACCATCAACTTGTCTGAATACCAGGAGCCGCACACCGTTTCGCAGCTCAAAGGTTCCCCTCCGGGCTATGTCGGTTACGGACAGGGCGGCATTCTGACCGAAGCGGTGCGCAAGCGTCCGTACAGCGTGGTGCTGTTGGACGAAGTGGAAAAAGCGCACCGCGACGTGATGAATCTGTTCTATCAGGTCTTCGACCGCGGTTTTATGCGCGACGGTGAAGGGCGTGAAATCGACTTCCGCAATACCGTTATTCTGATGACCTCCAACCTCGGTAGTGATCATCTGATGCAGCTGCTTGATGAGCAACCAGAAGCGACTGAAGGCGATTTGCAGGAACTGCTGCGCCCGATCCTGCGTGATCACTTTCAGCCGGCGCTGCTGGCCCGCTTCCAGACTGTGATTTATCGCCCGCTGGCAGAAACCGCCATGCGCACCATCGTGGAAATGAAGCTCGCTCAGGTGAGCCAGCGCCTGCATCGTCATTACGGCTTGTCCACGAATATTGAAGAGAGTCTCTGTGATGCACTCACTGCTGCCTGCCTGCTTCCGGATACCGGTGCGCGTAATGTTGACAGCCTGCTTAACCAGCAAATTCTGCCGGTGCTGAGCCAGCAGCTGCTGACCCACATGGCCGCGAAGCAGAAACCCACTTCCCTGACCCTGGGATGGGATGAGGAAGAGGGGATTGGGCTTGAATTTTCAGGCGCGTCTGAACGCTAATCCGGAGGCAGAGAATGTCCATTCATGATGCCAGTAAGAAAAAGAAGGACGACAAGAATCAGGACGATGATTCCGTCAGAAAACTGACCACCGGGGAAATCGCCTTAGCCAGAACGGTATTTGGTAACAGGATCGATTACGAAAAGGTGAAAATTCATCATGGTAGCTATCTGCCATTTGGATTGCAGGGCGAGAATGTCGCAATGACACCTAATGGTGAACTGTATTTTCGTACCACGTTATACAGAGAGGATTTTTCTCAGACGCTGGATGACCTTCAGCATCTCTTCATTCATGAGATGAGTCATGTCTGGCAACGTGCCAAGGGAATGAACGTCATCGGTAGAGGTCTGGTGAGTTGGTTGGTCAGCTATCGCTACACCCTTGACGGTCGTTTGTTGAGTGATTATCCAATGGAGCAGCAGGCACAGATAATTGCCGATCATTTCACCTTGCAGGCGCATGGTTACAAAGCATGGATTACATTACGAAGATCGAATGGCGTTACTCTGGATGGAGATATTTCAGAAAGTGCTATCCGGCAACATTACAAAGAAGCGCTAAGAGGGTTTCCATGGTGATAAAAAGATATAGCACTCTATTTTTTAGGGGGGTAACCGTGCCCTTCGTTTTTCTGCTGGCAGGGTGTCCCGGTAAAGGGGATCGACTTCAGCTTGATGAAACGACACAGGTTAAATTGGTTAGTGATAGTATTTGTTTCCACATTAGAAATGCGCAGGATTATCAGCCCGCAATTATATCGATAAATCCAAGAGGTACGCCTCCGAAGAAACAAGGGTTTATTGATAATCCATCACTATCAATCAGATCAGAACAACTATGTATCCCTCCATCGTTTTATCAATTTGCAGATAATGGGAAATACATCGTTGATTTTGTTTTGACCTCTGCCGGAAATGTTGATGAACCAAGAAAGTTTGTTGTTGGTGTAGGGATAGACCATGGCCAGGTATATAACTTCCCCCTGACGGATAAAGAAATATTAAGACCATATGGCTCAATTGACGTTTCTGAATAGTGCCCCGGCATAACGTTATGAAGGTTTTTATCTTTTTAACTTTAATGATGGCGGGAGTGTTGTTTCTTCCTTATACGGGTTTTTACACATTCGTTAAGCGCTTTATCCCCATTAGTGGCGACGGCGAATACGGCATGAACAATTTTGAAATGACCGTATTGCTGATTAAAACCCTTGCCTGCGCCCTCGGGGCTGGAGTCGTAATCACGCTTTTACGTACTCGCTGAGTACCCCTGATTAAACCTGTTACTGCCCGTCGGCAAGAAAGTCATGGACTGCAGGTTATCCCATGGAGCCAATAATCATGAGTCTGACAGATACGCTTAAGAACACCCTGTCTGCGCTAACTGAAGGCGGACTGAACCGCTACCGTCTGGATATTCCGTCCTGCACAGCTTCACTGGATGTGGAAGAGTTTAACGGTAAGGAGTTCATGAGTGAGCTATATCACTACGACATTATCTTTACCAGCAGCGATCAGAATATCAGTTCAGCGCAACTGTTGACCAAACCTGCCACGCTGACCATGGGAACCGGGCCTCTGATGGGGCTGACCGGGCAGAAAGTGGTGCATGGTGTGGTGACGCATTTTAAGCGTATCAGTGGCTCACGTGACCAGACGACGTACCAGATTATTATTGAGCCTTTCCTGTCTCTGCTGCGAAAACAATTCCGTACTCACCGCTTTTTTGTCAATAAATCGGTACCGGAAGTTGTCGCCGAGGTGCTGCAGGAACATGGCCTGAAAGGCTGGGAATATGAGTTCACTCTCAAAGCTGACTATCCGAAGCGCGAACAGATTAACCAGTACAAGGAAAATGACCTCGCGTTCATTGAGCGTCTTCTGGCCGAAGTGGGGATTTTCTATTTCTTTACCCTGCAACCCGACACCCAGACTGAAGTGGTGCATTTCGCAGACAAGCAGAGCGCATGGACGTTCGGTAAGTCTCTGCCGCTCAGCAGCCCGTCAGGGATGAATGATAATGCCGCTGACTCGGTGTGGGGGGTTAACGTCCGACAGAACGTGGTTGAGCGCTCCGTTACCGCCAGTGATTACAATCACCGTGAAGCACAGAATATACTGACTTCTGTACCGGCGGACATGACCCGTGGCGACGGTGACGGTGTTACCTATGGTGATGTTTATCACTACCTGCCGCGTCACCTTGAGCGTGGTGACAAAATAACGCCGACGGCGGAAACCGGTAACTTCTGGGCGCGCCTTGAACACGAGCGTTTTCTGTCGGGGCAGACGACTATCAGCGGCTGCAGTAATAATGCCCTGCTTTCTCCGGCCCAGGTGCTGACCATCAGTGAACGTGTGGTACCGCCGACACTGCCATCAGAAACGGACAACGGCATAATCATTACCCGCACGGGCTATATTGCCAGTCGTAAGAATGCTCTGGTCGTGATGTGGGAAGGGATGCCGTACTACGAGAACCGTTGCTGGCGTCCTGCGGCTAAAAAGCGACCAGTGGTCAGCGGTACGCTGACGGCCCGCGTCACCAGCGCCAAAGACAACGACATCTACGCCTGGCAGGATGCATCCGGCATGTACCGGGTGAAATTTGATGCTGACCGCGACGATAAACGCCAGGGCATGGAAAGCATGCCCGTGCGCTTTGCCAAACCTTACGGTGGTGACAAATATGGCTTCCACTTCCCGCTGATACAGGGCACTGAAGTCGCTATTGCGTTCCATGAGGGTGATCCGGATCGTCCGTATATTGCCCATGCCCTCCACGACTCCCGCCACGTAGACCACGTCACTGAAGCCAACAGCACGCGCAACGTTGTCAGGACCGCGGGACTGAACAAGCTGCGGATGGAGGACAAGCGTGGTGAAGAGCATATCAAGCTCAGTACGGAGTACGGAGGTAAGACTCAACTCAATTTAGGACACAACGTCAATGCTTCCAGGGTTCTTCGTGGCGAGGGGGCGGAGCTGCGCACTAACGACTGGGTCAGCGTTCGTGGTGGGAAGGGGGTGTTACTTACCGCAGATGCGCAACCTGATGTCGGCAGTATAATGCTTGAAATGGACAGCGCTGTTGAACAACTCGAACAGGCTCTCACGCTGGCAAGAAGCCTGCAGGCTGCGGCTAAAGGGGCGAAGGCAACAGTATCCGATATCGACAGCCAGAAGACACTTAACCGTTCACTGAAATATCTGAAAATGCCAGGAATGCTGGCCAGTGCGCCAGCCGGAATAGGCATTCTAAGTCCTGAGGCTGTCCGGCTTGCTTCAGGCGGGGCAAGTATTGGTCTGATGTCCGGGAAAAACACGGATATCAGCACCGGGCAATCGTTCACTGTAGCGGCAAGCGAGGCTGTAAGTTTGTTTGCACAGGCTGCAGGAATGAAAATGTATGCCGGGGGAGGGAAAGTTGATATTCAGGCGCAGGCGGATGCCATGAATGTCTCAGCATTACAGGACATCACTGTCGCCAGTGGTCAGGGGAGCGTGAAGGTAAATGCCAGCAAGGAACTGATTTTAAGCTGCGGGGGCGCTTATATAAAGCTTAGCGGCGGGAATATTGAACTGGGATGCTCGGGGAATATTTTACTGAAAGCCGCCAATGTCAATCAGACCGGACCAGCCAGTTTAGATACACCGCCGGTGACCTTCCCTAAAGGATATGGCGGAACTTTTACCGTTACCGATCCCGAATCAGGGGATATCAAACCATTCACCAGTTATAAAGTAACGTCTCCTGATGGTGAGATATTTGAAGGAATATCTGACTCGTCAGGGAAGACCGCACCGCTTTACACATCGATGCCTGGCAACGTAAACATTGAATTTCCACGTGAGCAAAAGGATGAAGGGCCTGGGCATTGGGTTACTATTGACCATGATTATCATGGGTTGAAAAATACTGCAATTATGGCAATCAATCGCTTAACCTCTATGGGAGATGAAGGACGTGTTTTTGGTTCTGAAGGAAAGGACTATATGAATACGAAAAGAGATAAAATTCAGGAATGGCAGCCTTTGCCATCTGATGCCGCCGACGAGACAGTTCAAAAATCAGCAGTACATCGCTATGGAGAGCAGAGAAAAGTAACGCAAACTTTCTTGGAAGGTGACGATGCCTGGGCTATTACCGGCCAGTCGTGGCACTGGCAACCAACTACCGCTGATGATGTCTATGAGGGAAGTAAATGAAAGTTTTCTTAAAACGGAATCGTGTATTGTATTTTTGGGCTATGTTTGACCTCTTTTACATTGTCAGATTTGGTTGGTTGAATATCTCTCAGGGCCGAATTCCTTTAGTTGATGATATATTATCTTTTAGCGATATCTATCCGCAGCAAGGAGTGTATTCGCTAATCCTTTTTTCATTCTCATTGCTGCTTAACATATCAATTATCTTTTCTGCTGTAATGTTCTTAAAAAAGTGTAAGTATGCAAATTGGATAGTCTATGTTCAAACGCCATTCAGGTTGTTTTTCATAATTCCTTCTATATCGATATTGCCATGGGTGTTTAAATCTATGTCAATCAAGGCTGGAGTGATATTTCTTGCTGCTGTGTTCATCTCAGAGATAATAAAGATTGGAACATTTTATCTAACAAGAAAAGAGAGCCAATAAGTTTGTTATTAAACCTGGATAAGGAGGGATGTTTATGGCAGGCAGTTCATTAGTGACATCTGTGACGCATACAGAAGCAAAAGCTACAGCGGGAAAGCAGAAACCGTATTGGGTCGAATTCCAACTTGTAGATGAACAGAACGAGCCAGTGGCTAATATGCCATGGACTGTGGAAAGCGCTCATCCTGTTTCCGGGCCGGTGGAGGGATTCACTTATTCTGGTCAGAGCGATGCTGACGGGCTAATCAGGGTCGACATGCCGCACGGTCTGGAGCTGAGACTGACTTTAGACAATAATCAGCTGGTAACGGAAATGGAAAAACGCGCCTTGCGTGTTAGCAGGGATGCGGAAAATGATTCTGTTGTTCGTCCTGGGGCAGAAGGGAAGGGCTATATCTGGCACTATGCGGTAGTGGGAGAGCTCTGCCAGAGTTCCCCAAACCTGGAATTAAGACCCGGAGAAATGTTGCCCGCATATCACTTCCCTGCAAAAACAGCATTTAAGGGAATTAAAATCCGTACAAATGAACTTGAAAAACGCCATGTGATTGAAATATGCCCTTTCAGAGCCTGGGAGCTTGTTCTGCATCATAAAAAGGACTATTCCATTGCGAATGGAATTAACCTCGGGGCGGCAGCGACACTTGCCTATGCAAACGCCAGCACTCTGGATACGGTGTCAATTACGCGCTTTTTTATTAACCAGTGTCAGGATCTTTCCCGCTTACCCCAGCTTTATAAAGACGGCTCTGCATGGAATACGCTGGTACAGGATGTTCCCTTCAGCCATCGGTATTATCCCCCGGTGTTTATGGATACCTCACGGGATACTTCGCCTAAGGTGGATAAGAAGGATTCACAGGCAACAGCACAGACAGGGGGCGATACTGCTGCAACAAAGGCAGATGGTGATACGCAGCTTTATTATGTTTATAACGCGAATAAGGTGATCGTTGCCTGGCGCGGAACGGCCAGCTTGTTTGATGTGGGGACGGATCTTGCGTTCAGGCCGGTAAGTTCTGAAGTCTGTGATAAAGATAAAACGCAATGTACTGGCTTACTACCTGCTGGAAAAGTGCATACCGGGTTCTGGAGTGGTTATAGTCGCGTTGAGAAGAAATTTAAAGAGGAAGTCGAAACATTAAAAGATCTGCTGGCAAATCTTAAGTTGTTTATCTGTGGGCATAGTTTAGGTGGCGCACTGGCATTAATTCATGCAGCAAAACTGAAGGACTATAACCCGATACTTTACACCTATGGAATGCCGCGAACTTTTACCCGCGATGCCGTAATGCAATTATCGGAGATTACCCATTTCCGCCATGTTAATGATAACGATCCGATTCCAGCCGTACCTGCGGAGGCCAATCTGGATAATGAACTATACAAACTCTGGGGATGGCTTGGCGGTACACTGGGCTTTTTCTGGTCAGTGGGTGAACTTCTCGCTTACCAGATGGTTGCCTGGGGAGACTGCTTCTGGCACCACGGTAATACGGTGGCCTTTCTCACCGTCACCCAGAGCAGGGAGTGGAAAGAGTGTAAGAGAGACCTGCCAACGCCGGCAGGGTGTATTCCTATCAGAAGTTCACTTCCTCTTAAGGCTAAGCTTTACCTGGTGCCTGCGCTGGCGGAACAGGAGATGCAGCAGGCTGGCCAGCAGCAAAAAGAGTTTAAAGCGTCATTAACGCAGGTAGATCTAAATGACTTTTTCCCCAGAGGCAGTAATCCGGACAGAGGCGTAAATTTAAATCTTTTTGAACATTTTATGACCTCCTATATGCCCTATATGTATAACAAGGTGTTAGAGCTGATTGATAATGCCGGGATAGTGGAAAAGCGTACCTTTACTGAGCATCGTTATAACGTTGATTCATTCAGGGAGCAGATGGAAGAAAATAAAAATGCCATACCAGAGAAAGAGTTAGCAAGAAATAACATCTTTCTGGGTATAGAAGGGCTGCTTGGCGTATCGCTTTCCCCTACGTTATCCATGCCGTCTGGCAACGATACGCTTTTGCGGTTTGCTCAATACGGAGAAGAGGTGATGGAAAATGTATAATCAAGCAAAAATTATTCTGCTTTCCCTGGTGTTGTTTTCCTCGGCGGGTTGCAGCATAAGTCGGGCCGTAAATAAAACGTTATCTCCACCGGCAGATACAAAATGGGTCAATATTGAAGTAAAAAATCCGTCTCAGTATACGAAACCGTTTCCGCTTGAGGTCAGATACATCTCGTATGAATGCATGAAAAAGAGAATCAGTGGATTTGATGGCTCAGTTATCACGGAGCCAAGCTATAACGTTATTGGTATCCTTATGCAGCAAGATATCGGGGATATCTGGAAAGCAAAAGTTGCTATGACTGGCGGTGGCTCGTGTAAATGGACCCTGAGTGCGGTCAATTTAGGTATCGAGTATATAGACGCAACACACCTTGGCAAAGATCTTGTACCCGGTACAGCGGTAGGTGTGACGCTTGCTTTTGATAATGATGCTTCGCGTAATGGCCAATTCACCTTCTCTACCGGTGACTTAAATATTTCACCTAAATATTATCCATATATTCGAGAAAGGAAAATAGCAGAGAAAACAAAATCACTTTCTCTGTTAGGGAAAAACAATTTCCTTTCTTATAGAGTGTCTGAATTTAGTAATATTTATTTTCACCCTGAAATTGATGAGATGAAAGTTGTTAAGTATATAGAGCCAGAAAAAAAAATCGATGGTGTGTACTCCAAGATAATTTATCCGGACGGAAGTGTTGCTCCTGAAAAAACTCTCTTCCCTGATTTTGATAAAGTTGACAAGATGAAAATCAATTGATTGTTTTTTATCGAGAGTGAAATATGGCAAAAGGTCTGGTTTTACTTGGTGACAATACGTCTCATGGTGGAAAAGTAATTTCCGCCTCTTCCGCTATTACAGTCGACGGAAAAAAAACAGCATTAGTCGGTGACATGGTGAGTTGCCCGATTGAAGGTCATGGCACAAATCCAATTGTTGAAGGATCAACGCACCGGACATTTAACGGTCGCGCTGTTGCCGTCGATGGCTGTAAGTGCCAGTGTGGCTGTACGGTAATTTCAAGTGCGATGAACAGCACCGTAGGATGATAAATGGGCTGGGAAAGGTCGAAAGCAACAACAACGGAATTGCCACCTGAGCCGTCGTTTTTTGGGTGGCTGATGGCTGGTGGTGTTGCTGCTGTTGTGGGGGTACTGCTGTTTATACTCCATGCTTCTGGTATGGTTAAAGCACTGGCTACATTCAATATCTGGTGGCTGGCAATCAGCCCTATGATTGGCTGGTTATTCCTGTTTTGTCTGCGTGGCTGGCTCTGGGGAAAAACGGTTGATGAACACCGTTTTTTGCTAAAGGAAGCTGAATACGGACAGCAGCAGTGGGAATCCTGGGCAGGGCGTTATCTGGCAGTGCTTGGCAGCAGTGCTCTGTTGCCTTCAGGTGTGACGTCTGATGCTATCGCGAAATCAGAGGTATCAGGCGCACCGCAACTTCTTTCACTGACCAGCCATTTTGGCGCTCAACCCGTAACTTTCGGCTCTCTGTTAGAGCTGGGTCTGGCTGGTGTGCAGAACGCAATCGCGACACTACCTGCTACCGTGCCACTTAATATTACTGTTGTGAGCGACAACAATTCTGCGGAATCTGCTTCTCAATTTCACAAAGTCTGGGGAAATCTATATCCCGATCGCGCTATCTCTGGTTCCGTTTCTTTTTGTGAAACCCTGTCTTTTGCCTGGGTTGAAGAGCGTCTTAAAAACCCGGTTCTGGATATCGATTTGATCCTAGTAATACAGCAGCATGGGGCCGGGCGATATTCCGATGCACTCGCAGCGATGGTACTTACCAGCGATGATGTTGCTGAAAAATACCAGCTTTCACACTCTGCCCGCATATTGCGACCGATGCCGCTGGACATGACTAATTTCAGGGCTGATATAGGTTTGTTCCTCGAAACACAAACGATCGCCTGTCAGACGTCAAACGTGTTTTGTGATTACGGGCACTGGAATGGCTGGTTTGCTGATCTAATGACCGCGTCTCAATCGCATCTGACACCATGGGTGCCCCAGGAAATTGATGTACTGGAAAAATATAACGGAATTCCTGGGGGCGGGAGTGCGTGGCTTTTAGCCACATTACTGGCCGACATAGTGTTCGTCAGCAACAAACCTGTTTTAGGGTTGTTTACCTCAGGTGCTGATCGTTTTGTCAGTACTGTTACCTCAGGGAGTGGAAATAATGATGCCGGGTAGTACATGGAGCAGAGGGGGGCTTGTCGGCATAATAGCCTGCATCTCAGCGATTATAGTGGCCTTGATCCTGCATTTGGGGCCCTCGTATGGCCTTGATACCCGACTGAAGCAAGTGCTTGCATTTGTTGCCGTATGGATAGTATTGCTAATTGTTTTCTATACGCCGTTCATGTTCCGGTACATGCGGGAAAAGTATCACCGCTGGCGGGAGCAGAAGAACAATGCGTTGCCTTCTGATGAATCAAGAGTTGCCCTGACTCCGCCACGCAACGTCACCGTTGATACCATCCGTGACGCCATGCGTAACCTCTACGGTCGACGCTGGGGCCGTAAAACACGCATTCTGCTGATAACTGGCACCGCCGCTGAAGTGGAGCAACTGACCCCAGGCCTGACGGGCCAGCTCTGGCAGGAAGATCGCGGCACGCTGCTGCTGTGGGGCGGTGACCTCAACACCCCTGCGGACAGTGCATGGCTGACTGCGCTGCGCAAACTGCGCCGTCGCCCGGTGGATGGTCTGGTGTGGGTCACTTCGGCCTTTGATCAGCTCTCAGCACCAGGGCTGGAACCGCCATTGCTGGTGCCGTCTGAAAGCACCATGGACTCCCTGTCTCATGCCATCAGCGCGCGTATGGAAACGCTTGGCTGGAAGCTTCCCCTGTATGTCTGGTCTCTGCATCCGCGCGCCGGTAAGCCGGAAGGCCGCATCGTACAGGCCACCGGCTGCCTGCTGCCTGCCGGTTGCGGTCCTGAAGATCTGGCTGAGCAGCTTTCAGCCCTGACGCCGGAACTGACTTCTCAGGGTTTGTTGCAAACCTGCGATGATGTAAAACACAACTTCCTGCTGACGCTTGCCGACCAGCTCATCCGTAAACCGGAGAGCGTGACCGCGCCATTGTCGGTGATGCTCAATCCGTATCGTCCGCTGCCGCTGGCCGGATTGGTGTTCAGTCAGCCTTCTTCCGGTGCTGAACGTAGCGTGCTGCACCACTGGGGTATGGATAAGCGCTGGGATGTCCTGCCTGAATCTGTTGGCATGCTTCCTGCCGCGCTGCGCCCCGTGAAACCTGGCATTGCGTGGCGCAGGGTGTTGGCGTCTGCTGCTGCGCTTACGATGGTGAGCTGGGCTGTGTGGATGAGCATTTCGTATGTCAACAACCGTAGCCAGATTGCTGGCGCAAATGCCCAGGCATCTCTTGCCGCCCGGGAGAATCAGCCGCTGGAGCAACGTCTGCATGCGCTGTCGGAACTGCAGAAGACCCTGGCTCGTCTTCAGTATCGCGCTGAGCATGGTGTGCCATGGTATGAACGTGCCGGACTCAGTCAGAATGATGCACTACTGACCGCACTCTGGCCCCGTTATCAGGACAGTGCACAGCCATTGTTAAGGGATGCGGCGGCAAACCATCTGCAGAAGCAGGTTAGTGCCTTTAACGCGCTGCCACCGGGTAGTCCGTTGCGGGAACAGATGGCAAAAAGTACCTATGACCAGCTCAAGCTCTACCTCATGCTGGCGCGCCCGGAGCATATGGACGCTACCTGGTTCAGCTCAGCTTTGCTGAACGACTGGCCGAAACGTAACGGTGTGAAAGACGCCGTCTGGCAGGGTGTGGCTCCGTCACTGCTGACGTTCTGGGGGGCGCAGCTGATTGCGCATCCGGAATGGAAGCTCCGTGCGGATGAGAGTATGGTCAGTCAGGCGCGCTCGCTGCTGGTTCGCCTGATGGGCGTGCGCAACAGCGAATCGACCCTGTACCAGAAGATGCTCTCTCAGGTGGCGCGCCTGTATGTCGATATGCGCCTCGAAGATATGACCGGTGATACCGATGCTTCCCGCCTGTTCAGTACCACCGAAATTGTGCCGGGCATGTTTACCCGCCAGGCCTGGGAACAGGCGGTACAGCCCGCTATTGAAAAAGTGGTGAAAGCTCGCCGGGATGAACTCGACTGGGTGCTCACGGACAGTAAGCGTCAGGTGAATCAACAGGATGAAACCTCACCGGAAGCGCTGAAGCAGCGGCTGACGGAGCGCTACTTCGCCGACTTTGGTGGTGCCTGGCTGGCGTTTTTGAACAGCCTGCGCTGGAACCCGGCTGCGACGCTGTCGGACTCCATTGATCAGTTGACGCTGATGGCCGATGTGCGCCAGTCCCCTCTGGTGGCGTTGATGAACACACTTAACATCCAGGGACGCACCGGACAGACCGGCGAGGCGATTTCCGACTCCTTGGTGAAATCCGCGAAGAATCTGCTGGGCGGTGACAACAAAGATGCCATTGACCAGAGTGCCGGTGTTCATGGTCCACTGGATGCGACCTTTGGTCCGGTACTGGCCCTGATGGACAAGAGCCGCACCGGTGCACAGGAACTGAGCCTGCAGTCATATCTGACCCGCGTGACGCAGGTCCGCCTGCGCCTTCAGCAGGTGACCAACGCCGCCGACCCGCAGGCGATGACTCAGACCATTGCCCAGACGGTATTCCAGGGCAAAGCCGTGGATCTGACCGAAACCCGTGACTACGGCAGTCTGATTGCCGCCGGTCTGGGACAGGAGTGGAGCGGATTTGGGCGGACGGTGTTTGTGAATCCCATGGAGCAGGCCTGGCAGCAGGTGCTGACCCCGGCGGCCGACAGCCTCAATGCCCAGTGGCAGCAGGCCGTCGTCAGTGAGTGGAATTCTGTGTTTGGTGGTCGCTATCCGTTTAATGATGCCAGCAGTGATGTTTCCCTGCCTCTGCTGGCGAAGTACCTTAACGCGGACTCCGGGCGTATTGCACAGTTCCTGCAGACCCGCTTGAAAGGTGTCCTGCATAAGGAAGGCAACCACTGGGTGCCGGACAGCATCAACTCGCAGGGGCTGACGTTTAACCCGGCATTCCTCAGTGCCATCAACACCCTTAGCCATATCTCGGATGTGGCCTTCACGGAAGGCAATGCCGGGATGAACTTTGAGCTGCGGCCGGGCACCGCCGATGGTGTGATGCAGACCGACATGATTATCGACAGCCAGAAGCTGACGTATGTGAATCAGCTGCCGGCGTGGAAGCGCTTCTCCTGGCCTGCAGATACTGAGGCTCCGGGGGCGAACCTGAGCTGGATTAGCACACAGGCAGGCACCCGTCAGTACGCCGATATCCCAGGTGCCTGGGGCTGGATCCGTCTGCTCGACAAAGCCGCGGTCAGTGCTTACCCGGGTGTCGGCAGCAGCTACAGCCTGAGCTGGAAGGCACAGGACGGTCGCATGCTCAATTACACCCTGCGTACCGAAGCCGGCGAAGGTCCGCTGGCGCTGCTGAAACTGCGTAATTTCCGTCTGCCGGAGACCATCTTCAGCACGACCGGCATTACGGCATCAGGCGAGGTCGCCAGTGCGGCCAGCGATGCAGAGGAGGTCCACTAATGAGCACGCTGAACACGTTACTGAGTGCCTGTCAGGCAGAGCAGGAACCATTACTTGTAGCAACCCGTGAGCGGGTGGCGCAGTGGGATAACTGGCTGCAGCCACTGTCCGGACCCTCGTCCGCTGGTGAAGATCCGGGCTATGATGATGATTTCCAGCAGATGCGTGAAGAGGTCAACAAACTCACTGGTGCAGACACCGAGCTTATCTGCCGTCTGGCGGAGAAGCTGCTGACCACCACTGCAAAAGACATTCGCGTCGCGACGTACTATTGCTGGGCGAAGCTGCACCGTGAAGGTGAGCAGGGGCTGGCCGAAGGACTCGAGCTACTGGCCGGACTACTGGCGCGCTTTGGATCACAACTGCATCCGCAGCGTGACCGCAGCCGTAAGGCGGCACTGGAATGGCTGGCCGGTTCGCGTATGACTGACTCCCTTTCCTTGTACCCTGAGGTGGTCAGGAACGATGCGATGCGAACCACCGGGGCGCTGTTGTTGATTGCGCAACTTACCGAAAATGAACCGGATGAAATACGCCCTGAGCTGAACGCGCTGTATGGTGCCCTGGAAAGCCGTCTGCAGAAAGCTGGCGGGGTGGATGCGGTGGTACCACAGAACGCGAGTACTACTGAAACACCTTCCATGGCGAGTCACAGCGATGCTCCGGCTATCGGGCGTATCACCTCCGGTCAGGATTTGCTGTCACAGGCCCGCACGCTCAGTGAATACCTGCGTGAGCAGCCCGATGGCTGGCTGTCAGCCCACCATCTGATGAAAAGCCTGCGTCATGACACCCTGCGGGCCATTCCGGCCCCGGACGCACAGGGGCGTACCCGTATCGAACCGCCAAGAGCGGATCAGCGTGCGTTACTCAAACGCCTCTACCTGCAGCAAAACTGGGCTGAAATGCTGGAAACGGCGGACAGCACCTTTTCCCGCGGTGCCAATCACCTGTGGCTGGATTTGCAGTGGTATATCCACCAGGCCCTGACGAAATCCGGGCAGGAGACGCTGGCTGACATCGTCGCGGCTGACCTTAAAGGACTGCTGACCCGCCTTTCCGGTCTCGAAACGCTGGCGTTCAGTGACGGAACACCGTTTGCGGACGAAGTGACGCTGAACTGGATAAAGCAGAGCGTGCTTGATACCACAGGCGGGTGGGGCAACGACACACCATCAGCCCCGGTTACCGCCGGTAACGATGACATTCTGGCACTGGAGCCTGAAGCGGTGGCGCTGGCGGACAGCGAAGGCCCGGATGCGGCGCTGAACTGGTTACAGAGCCGCCCCGGTATCACAACAACACGTCAGCGCTGGCTGTTGCGCCTGCTGATGGGTCGCATTGCTGAGCAGTACGGAAAAAATGACCTGGCGGTGCATCTGTTTGCAGAGCTGGGTGAGCGTGCAAGAGAAGTGACCCTCAGTGAGTGGGAGCCAGAGCTGCTGTTTGAGGTACAGGCCCGCCATCTGAAACTCCTGCGCCTGAAAGCCGGTCGCAGCGAGGCTGACAAAGCACGCCTTACGCCGGTGATGGACCAGCTGCTGGCCGGACTGATTACCGTTGACCCTGCTCGCGCCGCCGTACTTTGCGGTTAGATCCACAGGAATATGAATAAATGGAAGATTTAACCCTGCGTTATTACGACGCAGAAATGCGCTACCTGCGTGAAGCCGCGAAAGAGTTCGCGCAAACCCACCCCGATCGGGCGGCAATGCTCGACCTGGATAAGGCCGGTACGCCCGATCCGTATGTTGAACGCCTGCTTGAAGGGTTTGCCTTCTCGATGGGGCGGCTGCGCGAAAAAATTGACGACGATCTGCCGGAACTGACGGAAGGGCTGGTCAGCATGCTCTGGCCACACTATCTACGCACCATTCCGTCCCTCTCAGTGGTGGCACTCACTCCGGCGTTGCATGCTATGAAAATGGCGGAAGTGGTACCCGCGGGTCTTGAGATATATTCCCGTCCGGTAGGGCCGAAGAACACGGTCTGTCGTTACCGTACCACCCGGGATGTGATGCTCAATCCCCTGAGCGTTTCGGGCATTACCATGACGACTGAGCCTGACGGTCGTTCGCTGTTGCGGATGCGCTTTGCCTGTAGCAGCCAGGCAGACTGGTCCGGAGCTGACCTCAGCCCTCTGAGCCTGTATCTCGGGGCGGATGCCCCCGTCAGCAGCCAGCTGCATCTGATGCTGACCAAACGGCAGGCGGCGCTGTATATGCGCCTGCCTGGCCAGGCCGACCGTATCCGGCTTGACGGCTATTTCTCGCCGGGCGGGTTTGCTGAAGAGGACGGACTGTGGCCGAAAGGCGATACCGCCTTCAGCGGCTACCAGCTGCTGCTGGAGTACTTCACCTTCCGTGACAAGTTTATGTTTGTCCACCTCAACGGCCTGGATGGCATTACACCGCCTGCCGGAGCGGAGTATTTCGACATCGAAGTCGTGTTCAGCACACCGTGGCCATCAGAGCTGCCGGTCACCGATGACGCGGTTCGTCTGCACTGTGTGCCGGTGATTAACCTGTTCACACTGGAAGCTGACCCGCTCACCATTACCGGGCTTGAAAGTGAGTACCTGCTGCGCCCCAAACGTCTGCAGGACGGACACACCGAGATTTATTCGGTGGATTCGGTGACAGGCTCAAACCGGACCAGTGACGCAGAGTATGTGCCGTTCAGCAGCTTCCGCCACAAGGGGGGGATGATGCGTCGCCATGCACCGCCGCGCTATTACCACACGCGCGTGAAGCGCAGCGTGACCGGGCTGTATGACACCTGGCTTATCCTTGGCGGGCACCAGTGGGAAAATGACCGTCTGTTTGAGCGAGAAGCTGTCTCACTGCAAATTACCGGCACCAACGGTCAGTTACCTCGCAGGGCGCTGCAGAGCACGCTGCTGGACCGCTGTGAGCAGGTGGTGGATACGCAACTGACGGTGCGCAACCTCTGCAAGCCCACGCTGCCGGTTTATCCGCCTGTAGAAGACCGTTTCCACTGGCGGGTACTGAGTCACCTGGGCTCCGGGTTCCTGAATATGATGAGCACGGCTGAAGTGCTGCGCGGGACGCTAGCGCTCTATAACTGGCAGGAAGATGAACTGAACACCCGGCGTCTGGAGGCGATTCAGCATGTGGAGCACCATCGCCTTCAACGTTTTGAACAGGGCTACCTGCTTCGGGGGCTGGATATCGAAGTGACCCTCGACAGCAACGGTTTCACCGGTGAGGGCGACATCCATTTGTTCGGTGAAATGCTCAACCGTTTCTTCGCGTTGTATGCCGACATGAACCAGTTTAATCAGCTTACCCTTATCGTTCAGCCAGAAGGAAAATGCATCCGGTGGAAAGAGAATCACAGTCCGCGTCTGCCCGGCTGATAGCACAACTGGGGGACCGGCTGCCATATATCAACTTTTACCGCTTCTGCCAGTTGCTGGAGCAGAGCCAGCCAGACAACCCGGTTACGGGCAGTACCTGGCAGGTACGTCATGAACCGGTACGTTTTCGGCCACACCCGGGGATGGGCTTTCCGGCATCTGAAGTCAAAGGGATTGAGCAGTCTGAGCATTCGCATCTGTCGCCGACGGTACGCATCACCTTTATGGGGCTCTACGGCGTGGAGTCCCCGCTGCCAACGCACTATATCGATGACATTACCCAGCGCCGAGAAGGGTATGAGGCCACCGCAGATTTCCTCGATATCTTCAACCACCGGCTGATTGCCCAGTACTACCGTATCTGGCGTAAATATTCATACCCGGCGACTTTCGAAGAGGGCGGTAAGGACAAAACCTCGCAGTATCTGCTGGGGCTGGCCGGGCTCGGCATTGACGGCTGCACGGACAGTATCGCGACCCCGGCTTCGCGCTTTCTGGCGCTGTTGCCGGTCATGTTATTGCCCGGACGTACCGCAGAAGGTATGGCCTCACTGGTGCGCCTGCTGGCACCCAACACGCTGGCGAAAATCTGGCACCATGACAAACGCCGTGTGCCGCTAAAGAAGCGACTGACCATGAGCGTCAGCCAGCCCGTCACCCTGACAAACCGACCGGTGATGGGCAGTTATGCCACCGACGTGAACAGCCAGGTGCTGATGCGCCTGACAACCTCTGACCCGGCTGAAGTACAGGGCTGGTTACCGGGCGGTGAGCTTCACTCGGATTTAATGGCGCTGCTGCATGTCTATCTTGGCTCCCGCCTCGATGTGCGTCTGCAGCTGTGTGTCGACCGTAGCCTGCTGCCGGACGCGACAATGAGCACTAAACCCGACGCCGGAGCAGTGCAACTGGGTCGTACCGCCGTGATGCGGCCGCTGAATGCGGCAAACACAGTCACGCACCCCAAAACTATAACCATCAATCTTGGCCGCTATGAGCGGGTACAGGAAAATATTCACCGCAGGGAGACCGATGAAGATGGCGATTACCGCTGGTAAATTTCCTCTGGCTGCGCTGGCCGCTGGTATCACCTTGATGCTGGCGGGGTGCGGGCTGACTCAAAAAGTGACAGACGGCACCATTGCCGTGACCAAATCGATATTTTATAAACAGGTAAAAACCCTGCACCTTGATATCCGCGCCCGCGAGGCCGTGAACAGCAATGCCGGTGGTGTGCCGTTGTCGACGGTGGTGCGTATTTATCAGCTAAAGGACCGCAAGACCTTCGACAGCACGGACTACCCGTCCCTGTTTAAAGCCGACAGCCAGGCTATTAAAGCAGACCTGGTGGCAGAGAAAGATATCCGCCTGCAGCCGGGTGGCGCGGTGACGGTCGATATGCCGATGGAGGAAAATGCGCAGTACGTGGCGGTGGCCGGAATGTTTATGTCGCCGGACCAGGTGAACAACACCTGGCGCGTAGTCCTGAGCCGTGATGACCTCGATCCGGATAAAGCCCGGATGATTGAGGCCGGTAACAACCGCCTGACCCTGAAGGCACTTAAAGATGAGTGAGTCATTCCGTCCTTCACTGTATGAAACTCTTTATGGCAATTTCACCGGCGGTCTCGACCTGCATCAGGTCAGCGAGCAGAACCAGGTCATTTTGTCCGTACTCGACAATATGCAGCGTATCCTCAACTGTCGTGCCGGCACGCTGGCGCATCTGCCGGACTATGGCCTGCCGGATATGACCAAAATTCTGCAGGGCATGTCGGGTACCGCCCATGAGCTGATGGGTACCCTGTCGGCTGTTTTGCTCAAATATGAGCCGCGTCTGAAAAGTATCAATGTTATTCTGCTCGACGAGGAAATCCCCGGCGAATTGCGTTACGCCATTGATGCAGAACTTAGCGGTATTGGTCTGGTGCGCTATGGCACTGAGTTTATGCCGGAGGGGCGTGTAATGTTACGCCATCTTAAGCAACAGCAGTATATCGATACTGCAACCCGTCAGTAAGGCCAGAGAACACCATGTCAGTAAAAGCACAGTTCCTCAAAAAACTGCAGGCCAGACAGCCTGCCCCGGTCTCGTTTACCAGCAAGACTCTGGCCGATATCGCAGAATTTCGCCTGCGAATGACTAAACTTCAGGAGCAGATGGACGCGTGGCTGGAAAGTACCGGACTGAGCGTGGAGGCGTACAGTACATCTGTTACGGACCTGCTGGTTGAGGGGAGAGTATTTGATATTGATGCTCTCGTTCTGCGTATCGACGACCGGTCTGTAAAATTTGTGCCGGTATTCCTTTATGGTCAGGGTGTAACCGGGTGCGTGGAGGCGACCTTCCATAATGGAGGACTCGTGACGCCTCTGGGGCGATTATTTATGCGGTCAGGCACGGTGAACAACTGGACCTTTACTCCGTCTGGTGCTTTATCCCACCATGGGCAGGTTTATGATGAAAGCACGTTTTTTGGTTTGATTCTGGCGCTCCTTCCATAGCGGAACCGGAATGAGTAATAGTTTGTTTACTTGTCAGTCATTGCATATTTACATGGAGAAACACTCAAAGCTGACGGGGGGAAATCCCGAAATAACTTACAGATCTGGAAATGCGTAAATCCACTTACGCAACGTTCACTCCTCTTTTATATTGCGATTAAACCTGGATGAGTGGGGCGGCGTCAATCGATAGTTCTGAGATATTAATACCGCTTATGAGGGAATGGTTTTGGATAATTTTGTAAGAAAAATGGTTAATGGTCTTTCGTTAGTTCTAACCATACTGGCATTATCGGGTTGTGCAACAAAAAAACTGAAAAATGACATAAAAGACCATGAAAATGGCCGGGCGTTGTATAGCAATGATGTGCTCACTGCGGCAACCATCACCGAATCGGGAAAGGGAAATTATAGCTGGGTGTTTATTGGCAATAATTTTGATTATGCCCTTACCTCGGGCGCCAGTGATTTTTTACGCGCACTGGTGTCTGGTAAAGTTGACAAGACCAGGGTCAGGGTATCTGAAGATGGTACCTTCATGTTGAATAAAGAAAAAAATCAGTTCAGTGGGGAGATTACCCTGAAATATAGCTATCGGGATAAATCTGAGAAGATGCTAATCTTAAATATCCTCAAATTAACAGAGTGGTATTGTCCTGGTAATAATAACGGTGCTGGTGAGTGCGAAATCAGGCTTTCTGGTTTGCATGGCACCATACATCAAAAAGCGCAAGTTCCGGCTGATGTCTTCCAGTTTGACCATCCGATTAAGGTGAAATTCTATACCCACAATACTCTCTCTACGAAACGACTTCTCTATCCAGCTGCTGTGGCAACTGATGTCGTGCTTTCTCCTCTGTACCTCCTGGGAGGTGTTGCTGTATTAACGGTCTATGGTGTCATTTTGCTGCACTGATGGCCTGCAATAATTCACCGTTGAGGTCTTAAAGTCGACTCACAAAGAGGCTGTCGGCTTCCAGAGGGCGTGCTGGTGTATTTACCAGACGTCCGCGTTGAGGCGAATAAACTAACGGACTATTTAATCATGAGATTCACTCAATCTAAAAAATAAGGATAGAAGTTATCTATGAAATCTAACGTGAAAACATCTTCGCCAGCATTCAATATCATGTCCTGGATCGCACTGGTCGGCGGTATCCTTGTATATCTGATTGGACTTTGGCGTTCGGATATGATGCTGAATGAAAAAGGCTATTATTTTGCAGTCATGCTGTTGGGGGTATTTTCTTCCATTTCGTTACAGAAAACCGTGCGGGATCGAGTGGAAGAAATCCCGACGAGTCAGATCTATTATGTCTCTTGCGTGGCTTCTTTTGCCATTTCCATTATTTTGCTTGCGATTGGTCTATGGAATGCGGATTTATTACCAAGCGAAAAAGGGTTTTATGCTATTGCCTACTTTCTTTGCTTGTTTGGCTCCATTTCGGTACAGAAAAATGTGCGTGATAATCAAGGTGAACCAGATAGCATTATCTACAGCGGCTTGAGTAAAAAAGAAACTGTTGAGGAAGATTAATGAGAAAGCGTGCAGGTATACCTGCACGCCATTAAGTTAATGGTGATGTGATTTGACGTCATGGTTACCATATTCAACTTATTAATGGTAATGGGCATTGAAATGCAAGATGTTAAATTTTTCTGATAAATGGACTGTCAAATTACAATATGACTCTTTACGATATTAAACCAAAATTTCAGGATTTATTACGACCAATAGTCCGTATGTTGTTTATCCGGGGGGTTACGGCCAATCAGGTCACCGTCAGCGCGGCAATTATCTCAATGGTCCTAGGTGCAGTGTTGATGCTCTTTCCCGAACCCCGTCTCTATATTTTATTACCTATCTATCTGTTTGTCCGTATGGCGCTGAATGCCATCGACGGCATGTTAGCGCGGGAGTTTAACCAGCAGTCCAGGCTTGGGGCGATCCTCAATGAAATCGGCGACATTATCGCGGATGCCGCGCTCTATCTCGCATTTGCTTTTGTGACCGGGGTTTGTCCTTGGCTGGTCGTGCTGGTGGTGTTGCTGTCGTGGCTGACAGAATTTTGCGGCGTCATGGCCCAGACGCTGACGGGCAGCCGAAATTATCGTGGTCCGATGGGTAAAAGCGACCGCGCCTTTGTTCTGGGGGCGCTAGGTTTGTTAATCGCGCTTTGGCCGCAGTATATCGTCGTTGCCAATATCGTCTTTGGTGCCTCGGCGGTGCTGCTGGCCTGGACCTCAATCAACCGCTGCCGCAGTGCATTGGAGGTCAAATATGCCTGATTCTCTGCACACGTTGTATTACTGCCTTGGCGGGATCTTCAGCGTTTTAGTGCTGGCAACCGTTATCATCTTCGCCTTAAAAAAATGTCGCCCGCAACGTGACTGGCTGGAGCTTCAGCAACGGGTCAACAGTTGGTGGGTCATCGTTGGCTTATTTTCACTGGCGATGCTCTCACCAAAAGGGCTGGCGCTCACCTTCTTTGGACTTCTCAGCTTCCTGTCACTGAAGGAATATCTGACCCTGGCACCGACTCGCCGCTCCGACAGCGTGCCGTTGCTGTGGATGTATGCCGCGATCCCGCTGCAATACATTTGGGTGGGCATGTCGTGGTACGGCATGTTCATTATCTTCATCCCGATTTACGTCTTTCTGTTCCTGCCCGCCCGCATGGTGCTCGTCGGTGATACGAGGGGGTTCCTGCATTCTGCGTCCGTCATGCACTGGGGCATGATGACAACGGTCTTTGCTTTAAGCCACGTTGCGTTTCTGATGATGTTGCCTGGCGTGGATACCAAAGCGGGTGCACTGCTGGTGATATTCCTGGTGGCAACCACTGAGCTTAACGATATTGCGCAATATCTGTGGGGAAAATCGCTGGGGAAAATCAAAGTCACGCCGAAGGTAAGCCCGAATAAAACGCTGGCCGGATTGCTGGGTGGCATGCTGACCACCACGCTGCTGGCGGCCATTTTCGGCCCGCTGCTGACGCCGATGAACTGGATCCACTCGCTGGGTGCCGGGGTGATTATCGGCCTGAGCGGATTCTGCGGCGATGTGGTGATGTCGGCCATCAAGCGCGATTTTGGTGTGAAAGACTCCGGTAAATTGCTGCCGGGGCACGGCGGCATCCTTGACCGTCTGGATTCGCTGATTTACACCGCGCCGCTGTTCTTCCACTTCTATTACTACTTCTACGTATAAGGGGCGCAGATGAACCGTTTTCTGCGCTGGATCTTTACGCTGTGCATCGCGTACCCCGTGGTCTGGATATGGCTGGGCGTTCGCGTGTCGGGTCGCAAAAAGCTTCCTGTAGAAGGTCCGGCTATTATCGTGGCGAACCACAACAGCCATCTGGATGTGCTGACGCTGTTCACGCTGTTTCCGCTTTCAACGCTGGTGAACGTGCAGCCCGTGGCGGCAGCAGACTATTTCCTGCGTAACAAAGTGATTGGCTGGTTCGCACTCAAGGTCATTGGCATCATCCCCGTTTATCGCGGAGCCCATCAGGCCAATCCGCTACAAGCTTGCGTCGATGCGCTGGCGGAAAAGAAAATTGTGATTATTTTCCCCGAAGGCACTCGCGGCGAGCCGGGGAAATTCTCAGAGATCAAATCCGGCATCTGGCATTTAAGCCAGCAGTGCCCGGAGGTGCCGATTATTCCCGTATATATGCACGGGCTGGACCGCTCAATGGGCAAAGGCCAGAAAATCCCTGTGCCGTTTTTTATCGATATCTTTATCGACGAACCGCTGTTTCACAACGCGGATAAAGTCACGTTTAAACAATCGTTATTCACTCGTTTCGTCACATTACAACAGCAGGCGACAAGGAAAATCACATGAGCCAGGAAATGCGTTTATTTCAGGAAAGTACATTCACAACCAGCGATGGAGAGTCACTCTATTTTCGCCACTGGCCTGCAACGGAAGGCAACGGTAAGAAAGTGATCGTGCTGTTTCACCGTGGGCATGAACATTCCGGGCGTCTGCAGCACATTGTCGACGAGCTGGTCATGCCCGATACGCATTTCTACGCCTGGGATGCTCGCGGCCACGGTCAGTCGCCGGGCGCTCGCGGGTACAGTCCGAGCCTGGCTCGCTCTGTTCTGGACGTGGATGAATTTGTCCGTTTTGTGGCGAAGGACGCGCAGGTCAGCCTCGAGGATATCGTGGTGATTGCGCAGAGCGTGGGGGCGGTGCTGGTTTCTACCTGGGTTCATGACTATGCGCCGGAAATTCGCGGGATGGTGCTTGCTTCTCCGGCCTTTAAGGTCAAGCTGTATGTGCCGTTCGCCCGAACGGGCCTTGGGTTGATGCAGCGGATCCGTGGCCTGTTCTACGTCAACTCCTACGTGAAAGGGAAATTCCTTACCCACGATCCGGAGCGTGTAGCCAGTTTTGAGCAGGATAAACTCATCACGCGGGCAATCGCGGTGAACATTCTTCTCGATCTCTACAAAACGGCTGAGCGCATTGTGTCCGACTCCGCCGCCATTACGCTGCCGACTCAGTTGCTTATCTCGGGTGATGATTTTGTGGTGCATGCGAAGCCGCAAAAACAGTTCTACGCCGGTTTGCGCAGTGCCATCAAAGAGCAGCATATTTTACCCGGCTTCTATCACGATACGCTGGGTGAAAAAGATCGCGCCCTGGCCTTCGATAAAATGAAAACCTTTATCGACAAACTCTATGCGACAAAACCTTATCACTTCGATTACAGCCATGAAGATCAGTGGAGCCCAAGTGCCGACGCGTACCGTGAGTTGCAGGCACCGCCAAAAGCACTCTCGCTGGAGGGGATGTTCTATTCCTCATTGAGCTATGGCATGAAAACGGTCGGCAGACTGTCGAAAGGGATGCGTCTGGGCTACGAGACCGGCTTTGATTCCGGTAGTACGCTGGATTATGTGTACCGTAACTACCCGGAAGGTAAAGGTATTCTGGGGCGCATGATAGACAGGCACTACCTTAGCAGCATTGGCTGGAGGGGCATTCGGGTTCGAAAAGTCAATATTCAGCAGGTGATTGAGCAGGCGGTCACCCGGCTGAAAGACAGCGGTATGCCGGTGCGCGTGGTGGATATTGCGGCCGGGCATGGCCGCTATGTGCTTGACTCACTAGAAAAAAATCAGGATATCGAAAGCATCCTGCTGCGAGATTACAGCGACCTGAATGTGGAAAAAGGACAGGCTATGGTTGAACAGCGCGGATTAAGCCATGTAGCTCAGTTCAAAAAGGGCAATGCTTTCGACTATGACTCTCTTGCCTCGCTCGATCCTGCTCCAACTTTGGGGATCGTTTCCGGGCTGTATGAACTCTTCCCGGATAACGACTTAATTAAAGCCTCGCTTGCCGGGCTGGCTGCTGCAATACCGCCTGGCGGCGTGCTGGTTTACACCGGGCAGCCGTGGCATCCGCAGTTAAAAACCATCGCCTATACCTTAACCAGCCACCAGAACGGCATTCCGTGGATGATGCGTGTGCGCACGCAGAAAGAGATGGATACGCTGGTGGAACAGGCGGGCTTCGAGAAATGCCATCAGGTGATTGATGAGTTCGGTATTTTCACCGTCTCGCTGGCCGTGAGAAAACAGCATGGCTGAGTCTATGCTCATGCAGAACAAAGTCAGCCTCTGGAAACAGGGGCTGTGTTGGCTGGTGCTGTTGGGACCGCTGTTTTTCCTCAGCTATGGGCAGGTGAATCAGTTCACGGCCACGCGTGATGATGTGGGAAGCATGGTCATTGGTTGGGAACATGCTATCCCATTTATGCCCTGGACCATCGTGCCTTACTGGAGCATTGACCTGCTGTATGGCATTTCGCTGTTTATCTGCACTTCAAAGCAGGAGCTGACCCGCCACGGCTGTCGGCTGCTCGCCGCATCGCTTATTGCCAGCGTGGGCTTTCTCGTGTTCCCGCTGAAATTCACCTTCGTGCGCCCGGAAACGCAGGGAATGTTTGGCTGGTTATTTCAACAGCTCGAACAGTTTGATTTGCCTTATAACCAGGCTCCGTCGCTGCATATCATCCTGACATGGCTGCTATGGCTGCGTTTTCGTCAGCATTTGGGGGAAGGCGCAAGGCTTCTTTCCGGTGCATGGTTTTTGCTGATAGCGTTATCTGTGCTTACCACATGGCAGCACCATTTTATCGATGTCGTTAGCGGGTTTGTGGTCGGCGTGATGATTAGCTATGCCATTCCGGTTGAAGGCCACGGGCGGTGGAAGCGACCGTCAGTGCACGCCATGCGGCTCGCCACTAAATATTGTGTTGGTGGGATAGTGTTTTTACTGGCGGGATTATGGATCCCCCAGGGTGTCATCTTGCTGTGGCCTGCGGCGGCATTATTGATGGTGGCGGCGGGCTATGCCGGACTCGGCGTGTCGGTGTTCCAGAAAAATATCCACGGTGATTTATCCCTCTCTGCCCGCTGGCTGTTGTTCCCTTATTTAGCCGGAGCATGGCTTTCAAAAAAATGGTTTTCCCGGCGGAGATCTCTGAGCAACGTTGTTTATGGCGGGGTGGCATTGGGTCGCTTTCCGGATAGAACCATTGCGCAGGCCGCCGTTTTCGACCTGACGGCTGAATTTCATAAGGGTAGCCGCAAAGCAGAGCGCTGGGAGGCTTACCCGCTGATGGATTTGGTGGTGCCAGGCGTACCTGACATCCGCCAGGCCGTAATGAAGCTCAGTCAGCTGCAGCAAAGACATGAAAGTGTACTGGTGTGCTGTGCCTTAGGCTTATCACGCAGCGCAACGGTTGTAGCGGCCTGGCTGCTGAAAGAAGGGCACGCCGGGTCGGTCACGCAGGCCGTGGCGTTAATCAAATCCCGGCGACCTCAGGTGGTGCTTACTTTCGCTCATCTTCAGGTTCTGGAAACGTTCAGTAAGGAGCTGCAATGTCAGATATCACCATGACCAACAAAATCATGCACATTCATCTGTCGAGCTGGCGCTACTTTGCAGCACTGACGCTTCCGCCGTTGGCGCTGATCTTTAATCTCTTATTTTCAGCCAGTTGTATGTTGCTTATGGCACTCTTTTTGCTGACTCATTATTACTGCTGGCGCCTGTGGCTGGATGAACGACTTTTTCAGCTCATTGAGAGTGAAAGCGATCTCACTGAATTCGACAACGGGATGGCGCATTTATGGGCAAAAAGAAAGAGTAACACTTGCTCTCTGGTTGAACGCTGGTATGGAGCCAGGGTTTTGTTTTATAAGGCCATTTTTTCGTTGTTGGCGCTGTGGTTTGTTTCATTGTGCATTTCCCTTTATAAGACTCTTGGTTAATCAGGTTGAAAGTGAAACCGCACAAACACTAATAGCTCCATAGCATTAGACCTCTCGAATGGACAACTGGTCATGAATGATATCCCCACGCGTAAAATCAAAACTGGCGGCGACCCCAGGGCGCTACCAGATTATGCCGCCCTGCGTGATGAACTGGGCAAGCTGACCCATCCGGCTCGCCCGGATGTGAACTGGCATTATGTCGAAAAACTCTGTCTCTTACTGTTTGAGCAGAACGGCGTGGAATTGCAGACGGCAGCCTGGTATACGCTGGCGCGTACGCAGCTGGCTGGCTTATTGGGACTCAATGAAGGACTGGCGATACTCGAGGCCCTGATAGGCCATCAGTGGGGAGCGCTGTGGCCGCAGCCAGTCCATGCCCGCATGGAAATTCTCAGCAGTCTGAGCCAGCGCCTGCAGCAACGGATGCGCTCGCTCCCGCTCAATTACAGTGACCTTAGCCAGTTGTACCGGGCGGAGCAACTGCTTACAGGCCTTGGCGAGGTGCTGCAGCGCCTGGAGCTAAAACATCTCAGCCAGCTCGATACGTTGCGTACTCAGATACACAACAGCTCTATCCGTCTGGAAAACAGCGATGGTATTACCAGCATCGGGCCGAATATTCAGCCTGGGGTAGTGTTGCCTGCCACCACGATGAATGATGCGACAACATCCACGAGAGACCTTGCTGGTGGTCTGGATGACGATTTCCAGGTACCCGGCACTACAGTGAAGTGGGTATATGTCGCGCAACCGGAACAGCAGCCGAACGTGGAAGTGCTGGCAGCAGTGCCCACTCCGATAAAAAAATGGAAATCCTTCGCCGCCGGGATGTGTACCATGCTGGTGATAAGTATCGTATCAGTGTGGGGCTGGCAGTATCTACACCGACCAGACCCTCTACAGAATCAGCTTGCTGCTTCACTGGCTCCGTTCCCTGCACCTCTCACATCTGAACAACTGGGGATTTTGCGTCAGCAGACTCCGTTACCTCAGGACCTTATCGCACAGGCACAGCAGCAGCTTGCCCGGCTGGATAAATTACCTCCTGACTGGAATATCACTTACGCCAGAAAACTTATCGAACAGGTTCAGTCGTTGTGGCCGGAGCAGGCTAAGCCTCTGACACAGCAGTGGCAGCAACAGGTTAACGTCACAACATTGTCAACTGATGCAATGAATGGATGGCATGAGGGTATGCTCAAACTGCAGGATCTGACGGCACAGCTCAATACCTTGGATAGGCAAAAAGGAAAGTATATTACTGTCAGCGAGCTGAAATCACAGGTGTTTGCTGCTACCCAGGCATTCAGTAAAACTGTGCCCGTTGAAGAACAGCTGCGGCAGATGAGCATTCGGGAAAACTCAGGGATGATCCCGTCCGCGCAAAAAATCCAGACAGAGCTGCGCCTGAAGCAGCTAATCAGTAGCTACTCGACGGTGACGGCAGATCAGTAGGCCGGTACCCGCATTCTGTTATTGTGTAAAAATACACTGGGTTGATCAGATTACTGTCCCTGCCTGCTGACAGAATCTGCTACAGAGCTATCACCGGAGTAAGGATAAGAACCGATGCCAGAGAAGACGCGGCGAGGCCGAAACCATTTGTCCCCATGGACGGTAGAAGAGATGAGTTTTATTGAAAATAATTATGGAAAATTTTCTGCTCAGGACATTGGTGATACGTTGGGGAGAAGCGCAGGAGCCGTCAGAGGAGTAGCGCGAAAATTAGGGTTATCCACTCCCCGGCCTCCGGTGTGGACGGAAGAGGAACTGGCGCTTATTCGTGTGAATTATTACAAGGGTATTATGTTTGTTCATTCGCTTCTGGCAGGGAGAACAATATATGCAATTCGCATTCAGGCAAGCCTTATGGGCGTGACGAACGCCTCCTGGGGCGACGAGGAACTGCGGTATCTTGAGGCGCATCATGGCAGTGTGCCCATTGCGAGAATAGCGGCATCGCTGGGCCGAAGTGCCAAGGGCGTCGCTGATATGGTCAGAAAAATGGGCCTGGCAAAGCGACCTGAAACCGTCAACGTTCCCTGGTCAGAGCAGGAACTGGAAATATTGCGGGCCCATTACGGTTCTGGTGCATGGATCACGCGTGTACAAGCCCTACTTCCGGGACGCACTAAGGGAGCAATCGGTGTACAGGCCAATAAAATGGGGATAAGAGAATCCCAGAACTGGTCACCTGAAGAAATTGAAATTTTGCGAGAATACTATCCTTATCCAGGTTCAGAAGTTGCCAAAAAATTACCCCACCGAACTGTGGCAGCAGTTAAAACTCAGGCCAGTCGGCTGAAAATTAAGAAGTTTCATAACAGGAAAACGATTTTCGATTCCAGTGTGAAGGAGGTTGATGAATAACAAAAAATACGCATCTAAGTGTATCGGTAAAGCCAGCGATGTTGTGCGTTGAAAATTTATAAATTAATACAAGTAAGAATGGATGACTAACTTTTAATTACATATAGAGGTTATGAATTAATGAAAATTCTCTCTTATAATCCAGGGCATGATGGTGCTGTAGCATTTCTGGATAATGGACGATTAGTTATGTCTATTGAAGCAGAAAAAGATTCTAACCATCGCTATTCTCCACTTGGTATTTCGAACGTATTAGATGCTATTGGTGAAATCGACGATATACCAGATGTAATTTGCGCAGGGGGATGGTGGCCCAGGGATCATGATGAATATTTAAATGGTTCGAAAATTAATGTTGGTTATCGGGGCATCTCAGATACAGATGTCATGGTTTCAGAAAGACGATTCCTAAAGAAGAAAATTAAATATTATTCGTCTTCTCACGAGCGAGCACACATACTTTGTGCATTTGGCATGTCAGACTTACCAAAAGGAACATCCTGTTATGCTTTGATTTGGGAAGGAGGAATCGGAGCATTCTACGAATTAGATGCAGATCTGAATATAACGCTCATTGGCGATGTTCAAAATCAGCCTGGTAACCGCTATGGTATTGTTTATGGGTTAGCCGATCCAGTTTTTTCCAAAGACAGTGCCTACCCTCGCTTCTCAGATGCCGGGAAACTTATGGCGTTGGCATCTTTTTCAAAGAGAAGTATAGCCTCCCCGGAAGAACAAGAACTCATCGACTTTCTGTTGAATGGCCCTGCCAGAAAACTTAGCGACTATGCGAATATTGAAAAAGCTCCGCACTATAATGTTGGTCTGGACGATAAAGAATTTCGTAACTTTACTGGGATATATAGTGATGCACTGTTTAATGTTTTTTATCAGTTTGCAAAAGACAACTTAAAGAAAAGGCAACCACTTATTATTGCTGGCGGATGCGGCCTGAACTGTGACTGGAATACTAAATGGAGGGAGACAAACCTTTTTTCTGAAGTTTTCGTTCCTCCTGTTGCTAACGATTCCGGTGTTGCTATAGGCACTGCGATTGATGCTCAGTTCTATTTTACAGGTAATCCTAAGATTGAATGGGATGTTTACAGCGGATTAGATTTTAGAGCGGATAATACATTCTGCTCAGAGAAATATGATGTCTATAATGTCGACAATGATCAGATTGCTAATATGCTGGCTAACGATCTCATCCTTGGTTGGGTGAATGGAAAATATGAAATAGGTCCACGCGCGCTGGGCAACAGATCCATCCTTGCTGCTCCTTTTCAGGAAAGTACCAGGGTTCGTTTAAACGAAATCAAACAACGTGAACAGTTTCGCCCAATTGCTCCAGTTTGTCTTTTGGAGGACGCTGAAAAGTGGTTCGGCTGTAATAACGAAAGCCCATATATGCTCTTTACGCATAGAGCAAAGACTGAAACCCTTGCAGCAGTCACGCATGTTAATGGTACTGCGCGTATTCAGACCGTTACAACTGCAACAAATAGTAATCTTCATAAATTACTTTCAGCATTTAAAAATCGGACTGGTTATGGTGTCTTGTGCAATACATCCCTCAACTTCAATGGGAAAGGCTTTATAAACAATATCAATGATCTGGCTGTATACGCTCAGGAGCATCACCTGGATGGGTTTGTGGTGGAAGGTCAGGTATATCTTTTAATTGAATCATCACGTTATCAGGCATACAAGGAAAGCCAGTTGTTTTTATGAAAAATAAAGAGCTACCTTGAGCCAGTTCATTTCATCGTTGAGCGGCAAAATCTGGAGAGGACTTCATGTATGCTGTTCACAAAAGTTGATTTAATAGGGGGAGTATGAATTCATATCGAACGGGTTTTGAAGAGGATGACGACTTACGCTCTTCATTCATCCGGGATCTTACGCTGCAGCAACTGGAACATCCTGCTTCATTACATACTGATAATCAGGAGTTATCGCCCCTTATTCCCAAGAAACTGATTCGCTACTGGCATGACCAGCACAATGTACCGGAAGACGTTATGGTTTGTCTCAGAAGCTGGGATCGGCTTCTTGATGATGGTTTTGAATGTAGTATGTTTAACGATGAATCGGCAATGGCATATATTGCCGAACGATTTGGCGCTAAAGAGTGTAAAGCCTTCTCCCTTTGCTATCATCCGGCAATGCGCTGCGACTATTTGCGTATGTGCGTTTTACTTGCTGAGGGGGGATTATACGTTGATGCTGACGATGTTTTAATTGGCGACAACTGGAAGTATCTTTTCCATGATGGGACACTCAAAGTACAACCTTTATGTTACGACATTCAGTCCTCTTCAATGGTACCTGCTGTGGATATCTGGAGAAGTGATTTACCGACGATTGAGCGCATTTTTTACATTAATAATGACCCTATTGTGGCCCCTGCAGGCCATCCGGTTCTGCAGAGTGCGCTTATTAGGGCGACCGAAACGCTACTGAGTAATGTACATTCTCCCGAAATTCAGTCAACAACTGGGCCTGGGAACTTCACAGCTGCACTGGCAGCACACGCTCACAATTTGATAAGGGAAGGGAAGTCATTCGATTTCGAATTGTTACGTGATTGGGAAAAGATTGCAGAAACGCGCTGGGATCTGTCCTACCGTAATGATGAACGTAACTGGCGTAATATGGGCTCAGCCTGATCCCACATATCAAGGACAGAATTAATGAACCTTCAGGATGCTTCAGGTGTTTTGCGCAAGGTATTATTCAAAATCTCACGTGTAATAATAAGTATCTTTCCTGGTCGTAGGATCCCCGTTTTCGGTTCAGGTCCCGAAATGATCGGTTTAATTGTTGTTATTAATCTCGATCGTCAACCCGGCAGGTGGCGGAGGTTGAGCAGAGAGCTCAAAAGATTCCGGACTTATGATGGTTTTCCACTAGCCTCTATCATTCAGCGGTTTTCTGCCGTGGATGCCAGGGATGGTCGCGCGAGTGCCGCAACGGCTGATGTTGATTCGGTCTACTGTATTGGTGATCAGCTTTATGTCCAGCCGGATGCAAGGCTGGAGGCACATTTCAGCAATGATGAACCCATCAAAATGACCAGGCAGGAGATTGCTGTTGCAAGGTCACATGTGGAAGTATGGAAGGCTATTGCTGCCGGGGATAAGGAATATGTTCTTGTCCTTGAAGACGATGTATGGTTTCGGTTGGGGGCTGTTGCGGCTATCACAAGAGGCTGGCAGGCCGCTATACGAGAGTGTTCAGAGGATCACGGGCCGCATTTACTGTATCTGTCTTATGAAGATGCAGGGGGAACAGCTGAACGTATGAATTGCTGTGGTGACCTCTTCAGGCCCGTAAGAGGACTGTGGTTTCTTTCTGGCTATGTGTTATCACGCTATGGAGCGGCAGCTCTGTTGCGGGCAATGCCCGTGGTTGGTCCAGTGGATCTCTGGATGAACTACCGCTTTAATGAACTTGGCGCGCTTGCGCTCTCAAAGCCAGCTATTTTGCAACGACATGATGGTGCTTCCGATAACGCTTATTCCGTACTTCCTTACCTGGCCCGCGCAGGGATTGTTGATGCCGGTACGGGATTGATGGCTCCGGATCAAATTGACTCATGTTCAGTGATGGCCTGGACTGCTGGTGGTCCACGAGAGGGGCTGGCGATGGCGCTGGCTATGCTGGGGCTGCGGGTTTGTGTATTCGATGCTGATGAAGAGGAAATCCAGCCCCAGGAATTGCTGAATCTTTTTACGGTATTTGATGTTCTTCTTGATGTTCCGCTCACTCCTGAAACTTTTAATACTGTGCTTGCAAGGACCGAAATAAAATTCATTGTGGAGGCGGGGACTGAACAGAGGTTTAAATTTGAACTGAAGTCTTTACCTTCATTACGCTCGGTATTCTTATCGGACCTTGAGTCTGATTTTCAAATGTGGGATCCGCTTTGTACCCTGCTCAATCTTCCGAGGCCTGCACAGGGGTACCCTATTGGTGCACCGCGTGGATCCCGATTATTCAGGTGGAATCGGCTCTGTGATTTATCTCATCAGGATCAATTTGAGTCACCTGAAACATATTTTTTACTGGATGTTTCACCCTGGGTACTGCCTCCTCAATATGGGTGGCGACCAGCACACCTCTCAGGTAATGAGATGCATCCTGTGGGCAATTGTCTGTTATATACAGATATGGCGACTGAAACGCCATCCTTCATTGGGCTTGTCGAAACTTTTCCTGGCAATATGGCTTCGTTTTCTAAAGAAAACCTGGTCTGCGATGAGGACGGTACGCATCTAACTATCAGTGCAATACCTACCGGCAACAGGCCGTACCGCGCGGGAGCCTTCGCATCAAAACAATCTTTTGAATACGGGCGGTTTGAGGCAGAAATTAAAGCTGCTCGCGGTTCTGGTCTGGTAACCGGCTTCTTTCTGCATCGTGATTCACCAAGGCAGGAGATAGATATTGAAATAGCGGGTGATGCTCCTGAGAGCATGTTAGTGAATGTCTATTTCAATCCTGGCGACGAAGGAGCAACTTTTGGTTATGGATACAGAGGGTCCCCATATCGTGTAGAACTCGGTTTCGATGCTTCTCTGGATTTTCATCGCTATACCATTGACTGGCGACCAGACCGGATCGTCTGGTCTGTAGATGGGAGAGTTGTGCACGAGCGCGCCAGTTGGGATCCTACACCAGTTCCGCATCTTGCAATGCGTTTACATGCAAATCTCTGGGCTCCTCGCTCGGAAGAACTCGCCGGGAGAATTGATATTCAGGCTTTGCCAGCAACGACAACCTTTAAAAATATAACGTTGTGGGAATAATTCATAAAGAAATTGACGAGATGAAGGTGTTGCTGCTAGGTCCGTATTTTTGCCCCGTCCCAAAAAATGGAAAGTGAACGAGGCTTAGTTCTGACTGCCAGATGAGGACCGCGTATTAAGGAAAATATATCCTGAAGACGGTGTTCCCGGTGTGCGAGAGAGGCTTCCCATAAGACGATCCCGGCGATTAAGCACCTGGCAACGAATCTGGGGCTGAGCTTCCTCAGGAGAAAAAATGCATAATCAGATAATTGCGGAACAAACAGATAACCGGGATAAGACGTGATAGTGGAAGATTAGGTCGCACAAAAGCTGGAGGCTGCTGGTCTCTGGCGCAGGGCTGCAAGTCGCTGGCTTGATGTGATGCAGCACCATGGGCTGACGGATCAGCAACGTGACCTAATATGTCAGCACAGAAAATATTGTCTTTCCTGCGCGAAGCACATCAACTCCCCGGAGAAACTGGATGTGACGGAAATCGCGACGGCAACTTCGCGCCACGCAGGCCGATCTGCAGCACTCCCTTACGCTGATGGCCTGCCACGTGTATGATGCCGGGTTCAACCATATGCAGGCCTGCTCGCTCAAGGGAAAGCACGTCGATGCGCTGCGCAACCAGTGGCAGGTGCAAGGGGGGTCGACCAGCCCTCTGAAAAACCTCCAGCTCGGCATTCCCGAATGTCGGCACAACACCAATCAGAGCAAGACACATTTCCTGGACGAGCTCCTGCGGCTGGAGTCCATCCGCGATCCGTATGTGCAGATGAGCCTGCACCTGAAGTTCGCCTTTGGACTACGCAGCCAAGAGTGTATCAAGCTCCAGCTGGCCTGGGCCGACCACATTGCACTCAAAAGTTCATGGACGAAAGGCGGCAAGCCTGAGCAACATGCACAGCCTGCACCATCAGTACGCACAGGCCCACCAGATCAACAGCCATGAACTGAGGCATGCACAACCCCAGATCGTCACGCTGTACGTGGGGCGCTAAGCACTGGCTAGCCTCGTCGCATCCACAGTTCATACGCCTGGCCCGAGAGCATGAAGTAGGCCGCGCAGAGCAGTATGATCAGTAGCACAACGCCGCTGGCACGAGCGGAAAACCGGGTATACCGCGCCAGGGAAAACCAGAGCGGCGACAGTGCGCCGCTGGCCCGCTGGTTCATCAGAGCGAGGTAGTGTAGCGACCGGAGCGCTGCAGCAAGTGTTGAGCCGATCCCCATCACCACCCCTAAGAGCTGGGATAGTATCCAGATCCGGTGCCCATCCTTCAGTACATCAAAATAGTAATCAAAGATTCCGTAGCGGAAAGCTGCCTCACGGGCACCAGCAATAATGCCCGCTTGCGCCAGTTCGGACAAATAGACGGAAGCGCCCACTACAATCAGGGGCGTGAAGATGTACCAGACCCATTCCGCACTGTTATACTGCCCCCGGATGGCAGACGCCAAACCGGCCGCCAGGATAAACGCCGTGCAGGAAAACATCCCACTCAGCCAATAGTGCAGAATGTCGCTGGCATAACGGCTATATCCTCAGGTGACAACAGCCACGACAATGAATAGAGCGGCAATATAACCCCATATATCATCCGAAGAAGAGGAGGAGCCCCCGCGTTGATTCACCATGACCGTTTGCCTGAAAATGATAACGGTCTGCTGCACTGTGGCAGGTGCCGCAGGAGAAGGAGGAGTGTTGAATCCACCAAATAGCAGCCCTAATATGGCACCGACAAGTGGAGATTTAATAGTACTTTGTACGAGCGGGTTATTTATCCAGGTAATAAAAGCTTCCAATCAATACTCCTTTACATGCTCACATGGTTATTGCGCCCCGAAAGAAAACCGCCTGCAGAGCAACGTTGCCATTAAGCGGCTGCTCACATCGAAGACGGCTTATCTGTAGGGTCTTCTGTAATTCTCTGTATTTTCACTGCAAAGCGAGCATTGCACCCTGAACTGTGCGATCAGGCCATTGACAGATGAACCGGGTATATCCTGTGCAATTGTATCGACAGAATACCGGGGAGTTTGCTGTCTCCTGTGCCACTGAAAGCCATACTTAACTGGCTCGGGCGTTCGCGCTTGAGGGTTACCAGAGTTGTACGACAGGTTTTACCATCACACCTATATCCGATATTTTTATAAAACCCATTTTCTGGTAATAACGTCTCAGCTGGCGTAAGGCCTTTTTTTATCCTGACATAAAAGGTCGTATGCCATTTTTTCCTGCCATCGGAGATGCTCTTCATCTTCTGATGGGACCTCAAATTGCAGCGGGAATGCCTTGAGGGCAATCAACTCAGCCTGACCGCCAACACAGCGTATCCCGTCGTTAATAACCTGTAAAAAAACGTTTTTCCCCCTGAATGGTGGCAATAACTCTATACGGTCGACCAGGAACAGGTCTGAGTTGAAGATTTCAGTATCAAACAGGTTCTGAATTTTTCGTCTGAAATAACATCCGCCGTTATCGAAAATTGTCCCCAGAAAATGGGCAGTATTGCTGGTGAGGTCGAGGATATCTTCTGGTCGATAGCCATTATCCATCGCATCATTAGCGTGGATCCGGTAATATTTTACCCTCCCCGCAAGTCTTTCTTCTCCGTCATCGTCACTGGCAATAATATCGCCGGTGATTTTTGTGATCCATCTGCTCTCATCGTTACCCAGAATCGATCTGACCTGATAATTCACGGACCAGATTTCTGTGTCCTGAATTTTATTTTCCATACCGGCATTCCTGTTTGCTGAGGTGATGATATTAGAGCCCGGTTAAAAAGGACTTTTGTTTAGCCACATGAGGACTGATTGTCGTGAGTGTTGTCCGTTTTTGGGCCGAGTATGATCTCTGATTGGTTCATTTCAGCCCTGAAGGACACACAAGAACCCCGTTCGGTCGGCACAGGGCCCACGGGGGAGTCAGAAACTGTAGCGCACCCATAATCCAGGTGTAGCCAGACTGCAGGAGCATACTGAGCGACCAGAATTCACTCACTGCTGCCGTGAGTAATAGCGTGACCAGAATGATCATGATGACCGACGTTATTCGCTCAACCCGGCGATATGATTGCATTGCGGCATTAACAGGAAGACCCGCCAGCTCCTGATAATCCTGTTCATCCAGAAAACCATATAACTTATTCCTCCAGGTGGCTCTGTTTTTTCCCTGCAGTGAAAGGGAATGCCTGTTGATATAGACCGACATCCCGTATGAGATGGCGATATACAGGGCCAGTGCACAAAATGCTAGGGCATACACTTTTTGCGGACCACTTGCCTTCAGAGCCTCCAGACTGTAGCGAAGAACCAGCGTGCTGATAACCAAGGCCATATCTTTCCACAACGCGGAAGACAGGTCCCGCGACTGCTGCAGAATTTTCTGGGTATCCTCTGTCAGGCTTTTTCGCAAATCGCCCAGCGATTTCAGGGTGTCTTTTCCCCCTGTACGGATATGAGCCTTGTAGAGTAGTCGGGCTGACTCCAGCGCCGGGGGGAGTCGACACACAATGCCTTCACAAAACGTGACACCCTCAGGCCATTCTCTGGCCAGTTCGCTGGATAGAAAGGTATGTTTAAGCTCAGTTTCGTTCCCTTCCAGAAAAACCCATTTTGCCGTTTCCTGAATGACGTCAAAGGCGGGCAGAGCCGCATGTTCTTCCCCGAAAGGGATTTTCCGTGGCGGTTTTCCGGACAATCCGACTTTTTTTATTTCGGCGGAAAAAAGTTCATTGACGAAACACTTCAACAACTCGCGGCAGGCGAGCGACGCCCAAAGCTTCATTGGTTCGTCGGTCATTTTATCGCCGGATATCAGGAGCCAGGGGGCAATGGTATCCGGAGGAAGAAAGTCGGTTGAAAAACACCTGATAATACTTTTTGTGACGGATACTGTCCGGACAGGGACGTTGGTTTCACTCTCCTCCGGATTCATCTGTTTCCATGGCACGACCTTCCACTGTTGTGTTTCAAACGATTCGTTGACAAACAGGGCGCAGATACGGTGATACTGACGGAGTCTGGGATCCTGCAACAAAAATGTGCGCCACCCTTCCTGGGTGAAGAGTCGCAGGATCCCGGGGATTTCATCGCTGATTATGGTGATAAAGTGCTTCTGACCGGGGACACCCTGCGCGGGGTGGATATCATCCCGACTTTCATCAACAAAGGTGATCCGAAGGTTCTCAGCATCAGCATCTATCACTTCTCCCCATAACTGAAGAGTGTCATTATCCATGCTTCCGGAAATGAATAGTTTCCGGGTAGTTACTTGCTGATCTTCCGTGATCACCAGATCAGATGCGCGGCGTGAGCAGTTAATTGCCTTACCGATTTTTTCCAGTATCGATGTCATCTGTCACCAGCCCAGCAGTCACAATTACTATACGTTTTCGCCCGTCTTCCATCGTTTCGATATCCGGGGCATTATCCTCATCGTAGATAACGATAACATCTTCCAGTGTTTCCAGTTTTCTTTTCCGTGGCTTAGGGATGTTCTCAGGGGCGATCCGGAAAGACTCACCTGAAATGCCCAAGTCTTTTATTTTTCGGGTGAAGGATTTGACCAGTGGATGATCTTCTTCCATTGGTCCAAAAATCTGGTTCAGCAGGGAAAGGGGCTTATCGGTATTAAAATCCTGAGCCCCGTGATGTAACGTTTCATAAATCTTGTTAACACCGCTGCGTCTTATGTCATCCGGGAACTGGTCGCGGTGCTTTTTGAAGACATCCTTGAGCGCGCCAACCAGTTTGTTGCTGAGGTCGGCTGTACTGTTGACTCGCTGTACCTGCAGAAAACGCTCAAAATAAACGGAGATATTGGTTCGTTTGCTGCGATCCCGTACGACAACCTGTCCACCCTGAGCATCTGCCGTCAGGCGGACCAGAGCAATTTTCTGCATGGCTTCCGCTTTCTTGACGAAGCTTTCGCGGAAACGTTCGAGTTTGGGGACCTGAAACTCGTTTCCCTCTGCATCCAACACGTAACGCACCACATCTTCATTATCATATTTTATGAGAGCAAACAGTTTTTCATCGTTGAGGGTGTGAAGCTCAAAAAGAAAGAATACCCCCATACTGGCATTTTTTGTGTGGTGGTGAGACTGAAAATCGTTTGCCAGAAAGGTGGACTGTTCGGTGAAACTACCGGTGTCGGTATCGGCATGGTTTCTGATGAGGCGCAGAATACGCTCGGTATTGGAGAATTCAGTAAACCGGAACATGTTTCCGCTTAATGCAGATTTAATTCGTTCCAGAAAAAAATCGACGTGTTCAGGTGGTGAGATTTCACTCAGCAGCACGGGGATCTCCAGCTCTCCGCCAACGATATGGAAAATCATTCGTTTTATTGCCAGTGCATTAATTTCTTCATCCGTTAAAAAACTCATAGTGATATCCCGTTATTTTGTGTCTTATTTTATCATTAATCGCTGTGACAGTCTTCAACCCGGGTAGTATAGGTAATCCATTGTCTCTGCGTAAAATATTTCAGCACAGGGTCAGGAGTTAGTGAGTCTCCAGCCCTCGGTGGAGAAAGGTATACAGGGAAAAAAATAAAATAAGGAAACATTCTCCCGGCATTTATGCCGGGAGAATGGATTATAATTTTTGTCTGGCGTAATCGAAAGGTGAGACTGGGTTTTCACGGTTTGCATCCAGAAAATCCCCCCACCACTGCAGCATCAGCCTCCGCTCACCCAGAAATTCCGCTTTATGGATATAAGCCGCGCGTACGCCATTACGTTCCTGATGGCTCATCTGGCGTTCAACAGCATCCCTGGACCATAACCCTGACTCAATCAACGAACTACAGGCCATTGCCCGGAATCCGTGACCACAGACATCGACCTTTGTATCGTAGCCCATCAGTCGCAGTGCGTTATTCACGGTATTTTCACTCATGGGTTTCCATGGATTGTGATCGCCGGTGAAAATCAGTTCGTGTTCACCGCTGATGGTGTGGATCTGGTTCAGTATATCCAGCGCCTGACTGGAGAGCGGTACCAGATGCTCTGTACGCATTTTGGATCCACGGTGTGAGTACTTGACTCCTTCAATAGGTTTCCGCTCTGGAGGAATGGTCCACATGGCTTTCCTGAAGTCGATCTCAGACCACCTGGCAAAGCGAAGCTCGCTGGAACGTATGAAGATAAGCAGGGTAAGTTTAGTTGCCAGTCGGGTGAGGGGTTGTCCCCTGTAACTATCCAGTCGCTCAAGTAGTTCTGAAATGCGATTTAAGGCGAGGGCAGGGCGATGCTGGCGTTTCACCGTTGTTAAAGCGCCAGCCATATCCACGGCAGGGTTGTAGGTGATAATGCCTGACTGGGCGGCATAGCGCATGATTGCAGTGATACGTTGCTGAAGGCGGGCTGCAATCTCATAAATCTCTTTTGCTTCGGCTGCTTTAACGGGGACAAGTAAATCGGGAGTCCTGAGGGTGGTAATATCACGTGAGCCGATATAGGGAAAGACATGCCCCTCAAGGCTTTTGAGAATCTTGTCGCTGTGAGCTTCGGACCATTTTTTATTGCTCTTATGCCATTGACGGGCAATGAGCTCAAAAGTATTTACGGCATCCGGTGCTGCTTTCTTCGCTCTCCGTTGCTCGCAGGGGTCAATGCCTTCAGAGATGAGTTTTCTGGCTTCATCGCGTTTGTCACGTGCTTCAGACAGTGAGACTTCGGGATACTGACCAAGCGCCAGCGTTTTTTCTTTACCGAGATGACGATAGCGCAGCCGCCAGTACTTCGAGCCATTAGGATGAACAAGCAAAAACATGTTACCGCTATCGGCAAGTTTATAAGGTTTTTCATCCGGTTTAGCTGCACGGATTTTAGCGTCAGTGAGCGCCATTAGCGGTATCTCCTGATAGTAAAAAGGGGTATAAATTTTATCGAATCAGACTATACCCTCAGTTGTACCCTCGCAAGGCACTTGATGCGTGTTGAAGTTGATTGAGTTGGGTGGAGTTAAGGGATTGTTGAAGTGTTGATTTTTGCGGGCTCAGAATGCAAAAACGGACCTCCGTGGAGGTCCGTTGATATGAATTTGGTGCCCGGACTCGGAATCGAACCAAGGACACGGGGATTTTCAATCCCCTGCTCTACCGACTGAGCTATCCGGGCAACGGAGCGCATTAAACCGCAATCACGCTCGAGCGTCAACAAAATTTCGGGAAAAGCCGTTCAACTGCTTAAGTTTACGGCAATCTGTCGGTTTTTGTCGCGAAATCAAACAAATCTTCCCCAATTCACCGTTCCCAGCCAGTTACGTTAAAGCACCGCCCATGCGGCACTGCGCAAAGCGCAGAATATCCTCTGCGAGGCGATGCGCCGTATCGACGTCGGTGTGGCTACGGTTAACCAGCATGCGGCTCAGGCAGCCTTCCAGCACCAGTTCCATCTGTTTCGCGACCATCGCGGGGTCATCAACTTCAAGCGTGGTGAGCAGCCCGTGCGTAAAATCATACGCGGCGCGCTTTTGCTGGTCGGCCAACTGATGTACAGGGTGTCCTGGATCGGGATAGAACGTGCAGGCGGCGATAAACAGGCAGCCCGGATAGCGATTGTTACTTACGCATTCGCTCAGCGCGCTGTATCGCGCCAGAAGCTTTTGCTCAGCAGTTAATTCTTCATTCAGCATGAGCTGCCTGCGCCAGACGTCCACCTGCTGGCTAAGATAGCGCAGGGCATCATAAAGCAGCGCCTCTTTGTCGGGCCAGAAGCGAGTAAGTTCATCAAGAGGATAATCAATACGGTCGGCGACCATCTCAAGCGTGGTGCTGGCGATCCCTTGAATCTCAAGCAGTTGCAGGGCTTGTCCCAGTACGTCTTCGCGTTGCACGGTGTTCTCCTCCGCTATTCCCAACGGTTATCCCGTTTAAAGTGTTGTTTACGGTTGGCGATTGCGCAAATGCGCGCTGAAGGCCGATGCATCCATAAATCCGGTTACGCGCTGCGCCGGCCGCTCCACGCCCTGCTCGTCATAAAACAGGATCGTCGGCAGGCCGAGCACATTAAGCTGCTTTAAAAGAGCCTTATCCTGCGCATCATTCGCCGTTACGTTCGCCTGAAGCAGAACCGTATCTTTCAGCTCGCTTTGCACCTCCGGCGCGCTAAAGGTGTATTTTTCAAACTCTTTGCAGGCGACGCACCAGTCGGCATAGAGATCGAGCATAACAGGCTTACCTTTTGCCTGCGCCAGCGCGACGTTAAGATCGTCTACGTTCTTAATCTGCGTAAAGTTAAGATGCGCCTGCGTTTGCTGGACCGATGTGCCAAACGCCCAGTCCTGCAGCGGACGCACGCTTACCAGCGCAGCGGCAAGAAGGAGAATTTGCACCAGACGCATCCACGGCTTTTTCGCCCCAAGGCTGACGATAAATGCCCATGCGAAGAACGCAACGCCGAGCATGGCCCACAGGCGCATGCCCCAGACATCGCCAATAATACGTTCCAGCAGAAACACCGGTAGCGCCAGAATGACAAAACCAAAGGCGGTTTTCACCGTCTCCATCCACGGGCCGCTTTTCGGCAGCAGGCGGTTGCCAAACACCGTCACCAGGATGAGCGGCAGCCCCATTCCCAGCGCGTAAAGATAGAGCGTCCCGCCGCCGAGCCACATATTACCGCTTTGGGCGATGTAGAGCAGAATGGCGCTCAGCGGCGCGGTGGTGCATGGCGAGCAGATCAGCCCGGCAATGGCACCCATCGCGAATACGCCGCCCGCAGAACCTCCCTGCTGGCGATTGCTCATCAGCGTCAGGCGGGTTTGCAACGAAGAGGGCAGTTGCAGGGTGAACAGGCCAAACATCGACAGCGCCAGCAGGATAAACACCGCTGAAAGGCCGATGAGCACATAAGGATGCTGGAGCGCGGCCTGGAACTGTAGCCCGGCTGCCGCGACCACCAGACCCAACGCGGTATAGGTCAGCGCCATTCCCTGCACGTACACAAAGGCCAGCAAAAGCGCTCGTGCGGTGGAAAGACGCTGTTTACCGCCCAGCACAATACCTGAAATGAGCGGATACATGGGCAGCACGCAGGGGGTAAAGGCAATGCCTATGCCGATGAGTAAAGCCCAGAGTGCGGTGAACGGAAGGTTCGTTCGCTCCTCACTCTTTGTGTCAGCCGGGAGAGGCGCGATAGCAGGTACGGCTGATGGTTTCACTTCGCTGAGCGGCACGACCCTGGTCTCAGGAGGATAGCAGAAACCCGCGTCCGCACAGCCTTGATAGGTAACGGTCAGCGTCGCGCCTTTATCGGCCTGGTTGACCGTCACGGGCACGCTCAGGCTTTGACGATAGATTTCGCTTTTACCGTAAAACTCATCTTCGTGCCATTCTCCGGTAGGCAGCTGTAGCGGACCTACATGGGCCTGCGTTGGGGTAATACTGACCTGCTTACGGTAAAGGTAATAACCCTCTTTCACCTGCCAGGTGAGATTGAGATCGTGCTGATTTTGCTGAAAGTCGAACACAAATGCCTGGTCGGCGGGAATAAAGTTCGAACGGCCGGGTGCATCAAACAGCCCGGCAAAAGCCGACGTGCTGCACAGCAGCAGTATCAGCGCAAGGAAACGTTGAGCCATGAGAGATAATCGTTGTCGCCGTGGGCCACTGGCAATACCAGCAGTTCCGGGGTTTGGTAAGGATGATGAGATTTGAGGCAGTCAAGGAGCGCCTGCTGGTTCGCCTGGTTGGTTTTAAGCAACATCTGGACTTCGTATTCCTGTTCCAGCTTGCCTTCCCAATAGTAGAGAGAGGTTGCACCGGGCAGGATCGTCACGCAGGCCGCCAGTTTTTCGGCCAGCACTTTGGCGGCGAGATCCTGGGCAGAAGCTTCATCAGGGGCGGTACAAAGCACAACAACAGCGTCAGGCGTGTTCACAAGTCGACCTCCTCATCACGAAAGTCTTCACTATATCACGCAAGCCGATTGGTCATTAAAGAAACGGGCCGCAGCACGACCCGATTTTAACTATTTTTACAGCGGCAAAATCTTTACAGCATAACGCCGCCGATGATAAACCCGAGGATAACGCACAGGCTAATGGCGACGACACCCGGGATCAGGAAGGCGTGGTTAAATACATACTTACCGATACGGGTAGAGCCGGTGTCATCCATTTCTACCGCCGCCAGCAGGGTTGGGTAGGTTGGCAGGACAAACAGCGCGGAGACCGCGGCAAAAGAGGCAATTGCCGTTAACGGCGTCACGCCCAGCATCAGGGCCGCAGGCATCAGCGCTTTGGTAGTGGCCGCCTGAGAGTAAAGCAGGGTAGCGGCAAAGAATAACACCACGGCCAGCAGCCACGGGTAGTTGTGCAGCAGGTCACCCGCGACGGTCTGGATGTCGCTGATGTGCGCTTTTACGAAGGTATCACCGAGCCAGGCCACGCCCAGCACGCAGACGCAGGCGCTCATCCCGGACTTAAAGGTGCTGGCATTCAGCACTTCGCTGGTATCGATTTTACAGGTGATGCTAATCAGCGTGGCGATGGTCAGCATGAAGACCACGATCGCTTCGTTACGCGGCAGCACCGGATTCTGGATCAAACCCACGGTGTCGCTGATGGCGGTGGCGTAGAACATGACGGCCACGATGCCGATCAGGAACAGCAGCACGGAACGCTTTGCGTGCGGCTTAAGCTTAAAGACCTGGCTACCGCGCAGGCTAACTTCGCCCTTAGCCAAACGCTCCTGGTAAACCGGATCATCTTTCAGTTCCGCGCCGAGGAAGTTACACAGCACGGCGGTGATCATCACGGCAATCAGCGTTACCGGGATGCAAATCGCCAGCAGCGTTAGATAGCTCACCCCCATCGGCTCAAGAATGCCTGCAAAGAAAACCACGGCGGCAGAAATCGGTGATGCGGTGATGGCAATCTGAGACGCCACAACGGCAATGGATAGCGGGCGAGACGGACGAATGCCCTGCTCTTTTGCCACTTCAGTGATGACCGGCAGCGTCGAGAACGCCGTGTGGCCCGTTCCCGCCAGGATGGTCATAAACCAGGTGACCAGCGGAGCAAGGAAGGTGATGTACTTAGGATGGCGACGCAGCATGCGCTCTGCCAGGCTGACCAGGTAGTCCATTCCCCCGGCCACCTGCATGGCCGCGATAGCGGCAATAACCGCCATGATAATTTCGATGACGTCAAACGGGATGGCGCCGGGTTTGATTTGAAAGAGTAGGGTGAGTACAAGCACGCCGAGGCCACCGGCAAAGCCAATGCCGATCCCCCCAAGCCGTGCGCCTAAGTAAATCGCCAACAGCACGACGACGAGTTCTGCTCCAAACATAACGACCTTCCTTGCTTATTAACAAGTTGATATTAAATTGTTGTGTAATTGGTAAAGCCTGAAAAGAAAAAAGGCACGTCACTGAGTGACGTGCCTTTCGGATTACTAACCGGAACGGTTACTGTTCGCTTTCATCAGTATAACGCTTCGCTTTATACGCCGGATGCATCAGGTTCTGAGCAGAGAAGATATCGTCCAGCTCCGCTTCGGTCAACAGACCGCGCTCCAGCACAACTTCACGCACGCTCTTACCGGTTTCGGCACAAATCTTCCCAACGATGTCGCCGTTGTGGTGGCCAATGAACGGGTTAAGGTAAGTTACGATGCCGATGGAGTTGTACACATAGCCTTCACACACTTCTTTATTCGCGGTGATGCCGTTGATGCATTTTTCCAGCAGGTTGTAGCAGGCGTTGGTCAGGATGTGAATAGATTCGAACATCGCCTGGCCAATGACCGGCTCCATTACGTTCAGCTGCAGCTGACCGGCTTCGGACGCCATGGTAACGGTCGTATCGTTGCCGATAACCTTAAAGCAAACCTGGTTTACCACTTCCGGCACAACCGGGTTGACCTTTGCCGGCATGATGGACGAACCGGCCTGCAGCTCTGGCAGGTTGATTTCGTTCAGGCCAGCGCGCGGGCCGGAGGAGAGCAGGCGCAGGTCGTTACAGATTTTGGACAGCTTAACGGCCAGACGCTTCAGGGCGCTGTGTACCATGACGTACGCGCCGCAGTCGGACGTTGCTTCAATCAGGTCTTCTGCTGGAACGACCGGGAGGTTAGACACTTCAGCCAGCTTCTGTACCGCCAGCTGCTGATACCCGTCCGGCGTGTTAAGGCGAGTACCGATGGCGGTAGCGCCGAGGTTCACTTCCAGCAGCAGCTCGGAGGTGCGCAGCAGGTTTTTGGTCTCTTCGTTCAGCAGGACGTTAAACGCGTGGAATTCCTGACCGAGAGTCATCGGAACGGCGTCCTGCAGCTGAGTGCGGCCCATCTTAAGGATGTCCTGGAACTCAACGGCTTTACGCTGGAAACCATCGCCCAGCTGGTTAATCGCGTCGACCAGCTTCACCACGGAAGCATATACCGCGATGCGGAAGCCGGTTGGGTAGGCGTCGTTGGTGGACTGGCACTTATTCACGTGGTCGTTCGGGTTCAGGTACTGGTATTCACCTTTCTGATGACCCATCAGCTCGAGGCCGATGTTTGCCAGCACTTCGTTGGTGTTCATGTTAACGGAAGTTCCTGCGCCGCCCTGGTAGACGTCAACCGGGAACTGATCCATGCATTTGCCGTTGTTCAGCACTTCATCACATGCGGCGATAATCGCATTTGCAGCGCTTTTGGGAATGGTTTGCAGTTCTTTGTTTGCCAGCGCCGCGGCTTTTTTCACCATGACCATACCGCGCACAAACTCAGGAATGTCGCTGATTTTGCTGTTGCTGATGTAGAAGTTTTCAATCGCTCTCAGAGTGTGAACACCATAGTAGGCATCCGCTGGAACTTCCCTGGTACCCAACAAATCTTCTTCGATACGAATGTTGTTTAACATGTGAACCTTCTTTTCAAGCTGCCGATGGATTGTACTAAACACACAGTATATATGTGGTTTTGAATATTTTATGGCCGACGATTATTCCCTCAATCAGCCAGATGCCCGAGATCATATGCTGATGATAGCGAATTGCCGTAACCTGGATCACTTATTATCGTCCCGATTGCATGATAATTATTAATCTGTGAAATGAGTCACCGCTTTAATATTTCCAGAAAAAATATCCGTGCAAACCGATTGAAAATTGGCTAATCGCCTCCACCTCTAGCTGACGCACGTTGCGAACACATTCAGACAGGCGCCAGCTGGCGCTTGCCCTACAGGAGATACCGGTGCGCTGGATACCGTTTATTGCTTTCTTTCTCTACGTTTACGTTGAGATTTCCATTTTCATCCAGGTTGCCCACGTGCTGGGCGTCCTGCTGACCCTGATTCTGGTGATTTTCACCTCGGTCATCGGCATGTCGCTGGTGCGCAATCAGGGCTTCAAAAACTTCCTCTTAATGCAGCAAAAGATGGCCGCGGGGGAAAGCCCGGCCGCCGAGATGATCAAAAGCGTGTCGCTGATTATTGCGGGTCTGCTGCTGATTCTGCCGGGCTTCTTCACCGATTTCCTTGGCCTGCTGCTCCTGCTCCCGCCGGTGCAAAAGCATCTGACCCTGAAGCTGCTGCCGCATCTGCGCTTCAGCCGGATGCCGGGCGGTGGTTTCAGCACGGGGCCGGGTGAAACCTTCGACGGGGAATATCAGCGCAAGGACGAGCAGCACGATCGCCTGGACCATAAAGACGATCGTTGATTGGCTGTTGAATCAAGGGAAAACTTTCGCAAATTTTTTTTCGTCTTCCCCCTTGAAGGGGAAAAAATCTGGCCCCATCTCTCAGGGCACTAGCCGGAAAACCGCATGCGGCCCGGCGTCATCCATAACTGATAAAGACTTTCTCAAAGGAGAGCTATCAATGAGTATTCGTCCGTTACATGATCGTGTGATCGTCAAACGTAAAGAAGTTGAAACCAAGTCTGCAGGCGGCATCGTGCTGACCGGTTCTGCAGCAGCAAAATCAACGCGTGGCGAAATCATCGCTGTCGGTAAGGGCCGCATTCTGGAAAACGGAACTGTGCAGCCACTGGACGTTAAAGTTGGTGACATCGTCATTTTCAACGATGGCTACGGCGTGAAATCCGAGAAGATCGACAATGAAGAAGTGTTGATCATGTCCGAAAGCGACATTCTGGCAATTGTTGAAGCGTAATTACGCACGAAACTGTACGAATTTGAGGAACTAAGAACATGGCAGCTAAAGACGTAAAATTCGGTAACGACGCTCGTGTAAAAATGCTCCGCGGCGTAAACGTACTGGCAGATGCAGTTAAAGTGACCCTGGGCCCGAAAGGCCGCAACGTAGTCCTGGATAAATCCTTCGGCGCGCCAACCATCACCAAAGATGGTGTTTCTGTTGCACGTGAAATCGAACTGGAAGACAAATTCGAAAACATGGGCGCGCAGATGGTGAAAGAAGTTGCCTCTAAAGCGAACGACGCTGCAGGCGACGGTACCACCACCGCGACCGTGCTGGCACAGGCGATCATCACTGAAGGCCTGAAAGCTGTAGCTGCGGGCATGAACCCGATGGATCTGAAACGCGGTATCGACAAAGCGGTGACTGCCGCTGTTGAAGAGCTGAAAGCGCTGTCCGTACCGTGCTCTGACTCTAAAGCCATTGCTCAGGTAGGTACCATCTCCGCTAACTCCGACGAAACCGTGGGTAAACTGATCGCGGAAGCAATGGACAAAGTGGGTAAAGAAGGCGTGATCACCGTTGAAGACGGTACCGGCCTGGAAGACGAACTGGACGTGGTTGAAGGTATGCAGTTCGACCGCGGTTACCTGTCCCCATACTTCATCAACAAGCCAGAAACTGGCGCTGTTGAGCTGGAAAGCCCGTTCATCCTGCTGGCTGACAAGAAAATCTCCAACATCCGTGAAATGCTGCCAGTGCTGGAAGCCGTTGCGAAAGCAGGCAAGCCGCTGGTTATCATCGCGGAAGACGTTGAAGGCGAAGCGCTGGCAACGCTGGTGGTTAACACCATGCGCGGCATCGTGAAAGTGGCTGCGGTTAAAGCACCTGGCTTCGGCGACCGTCGTAAAGCCATGCTGCAGGACATCGCGACCCTGACCGGCGGTACCGTTATCTCTGAAGAGATCGGTATGGAGCTGGAAAAAGCGACTCTGGAAGACCTCGGCCAGGCGAAACGCGTTGTAATCAACAAAGACACCACCACCATCATCGATGGCGTGGGTGAAGAAGCCGCTATTCAGGGCCGCGTTGGTCAGATCCGTAAGCAGATCGAAGAAGCAACCTCTGATTACGACCGTGAAAAACTGCAGGAGCGCGTAGCGAAACTGGCAGGCGGCGTAGCGGTAATCAAAGTCGGTGCGGCTACCGAAGTTGAAATGAAAGAGAAAAAAGCACGCGTTGACGATGCCCTGCACGCGACCCGTGCTGCGGTAGAAGAAGGCGTGGTAGCGGGTGGTGGCGTTGCGCTGGTGCGCGTTGCTGCGAAACTGGCTGGCCTGACCGCTCAGAACGAAGATCAGAACGTGGGTATCAAAGTTGCGCTGCGCGCGATGGAAGCGCCACTGCGTCAGATCGTGTCCAACGCCGGTGAAGAGCCATCCGTTGTGACCAACACCGTGAAAGCGGGCGAAGGTAACTACGGTTACAACGCGGCGACTGAAGAATACGGCAACATGATCGACTTCGGTATCCTGGACCCAACCAAAGTGACCCGTTCTGCCCTGCAGTACGCGGCATCCGTAGCGGGCCTGATGATCACCACCGAATGCATGGTGACCGACCTGCCTAAAGGCGATGCGCCAGACTTAGGTGCTGCCGGTATGGGTGGCATGGGCGGTATGGGCGGTATGATGTAATGTGCCCCACGCCCTGCATCCTTCAGGCTGCAGATGCGTTGGCTGCGTTCGAAAACCCCAGTCACTTACTTCAGTAAGCTCCTGGGGATTCACGAACTTGCCGCCTTCCTGCAACCAGAATGATTTGGGCGTATACATCGCAGTAATGAGAAACCCCTGGGCAGAAATGTCTGGGGGTTTTTCTTTTGGTCATCTTTTAGGTATAAGATTCACACACGGACAACTACTGTCCAGCTTATTGAAATCGAGGAATAACATGCGCGTAAAAGTCTGTGCAGGGATCGTAGGGGCAGCATTGCTGCTGGCGGGTTGTAGCTCCAGCAATGAGCTGTCGGCTGCGGGCCAGGGCGTTCGCTTTGTGGAAGATAAGCCGGGCAGCGAATGTCAGCTGCTGGGAACGGCAACCGGCGAGCAAAGCAACTGGATGTCGGGTCAGCATGGTGAAGAGGGCGGCTCTATGCGCGGCGCGGCGAACGCCCTGCGTAACCAGGCAGCAGCGATGGGCGGCAACGTGATTTACGGCGTGAGCAGCCCAACGCAGGGGATGCTGTCCAGCTTCGTGCCTACCGCCAGCCAAATGAACGGCCAGGTCTATAAGTGCCCGAACTGAGTTAACTTGCTGATGGCGCTGCGCCCGGACCCGTAGGGCAGGCAAGCGTAGCGCCACCTGCCTTTTAGCTCTGCCGCAGCTGCAAATCCAGCGGCGTTTTGCTAGGTTCGCCGCCGATCTCGCGCGCCAGCTTCGGCACCATATAGCCCGATACCAGCGTCAGCAGCTCACGCATAATCCGGCGAGCCTCTTCATCCGTGACCATGAAATGCGCCGCGCCCTGCACGCGATCCAGCACGTGCAGGTAATAGGGCATCACGCCCGCATCAAACAGCGCGTTGCTCAGATCCGCCAGCACGCGGGCGCTATCGTTCACGCCGCGAAGCAGCACGCTCTGGTTCAGCAGCGTCACGCCCGCTTTGCGCAGGCGCGCCATGGCCGCGCGAAACTCGTCGTCAATCTCATTCGCGTGGTTAACGTGGTTAACCAGCAGCACCTGCAGGCGCGACTGCTCGAAGCGCGATACCAGCCCGTCAGTGATGCGCGCCGGAATGACAATCGGCAGGCGGCTGTGAATGCGCAGACGCTTGATGTGCGGGATCGCCTCAAGCTGGGTCAGCAGCCAGTCGAGCTCACGATCTTTCGCCATCAGCGGGTCGCCGCCGGAAAAAATAATCTCATCCAGCTCGGGATGGGCTGAAATATAGTCCAGCGCGACCTGCCAGTTGCGCTTATTGCCCTGGTTGTCCGCATACGGAAAATGTCGGCGGAAGCAGTAACGACAATTCACCGCGCAGCCGCCCTTGACCAGCAGAAGGGCACGGTTGAGGTATTTGTGCAGCAGGCCCGGCACCACGCTGTTTTGCTCTTCCAGCGGATCGGTGCTGTAACCCGGCGCAGTCACAAACTCATCCTGCGAGGTCAGCGTTTGTTTGAGAAGCGGGTCGTCCGGGTTACCTTTTTCCATGCGGGCAACAAACGCGCGGGGAACGCGCAGGGCAAAGAGGCGCTTTGCCTCACGGCCTGCGAGCCATTCCTGATGCTCGTCCAGGTCTAAAAGATGCAATAATTCATCAGGACTGGTGATTACATCGGCAAGTTGCGATAACCAATCTTCTCTGGACGGGGTGTTTAGGGTTACAATATGCGCCATTTTGTGGCTAAGCTACCAGTTAACAAATTTAGAGGGCCTTATGGCAACGTACTATAGCAACGATTTTCGTGCTGGTCTTAAAATCATGATGGACGGCGAACCGTACGCGGTTGAAGCCAGTGAATTCGTGAAACCAGGTAAAGGCCAGGCATTTGCGCGCGTTAAGCTGCGCCGCCTGCTGACCGGTACCCGTGTAGAAAAAACCTTCAAATCTACGGATTCCGCTGAAGGCGCTGATGTTGTCGATATGAACCTGACTTACCTGTACAACGACGGTGAGTTCTGGCACTTCATGAACAACGAAACCTTCGAACAGCTGTCCGCTGACGCGAAAGCTATCGGCGACAACGCCAAGTGGCTGCTGGACCAGGCCGAGTGCATCGTGACCCTGTGGAACGGCCAGCCAATCGCTGTAACCCCACCTAACTTCGTCGAGCTGGAAATCGTTGAAACCGATCCAGGCCTGAAAGGCGATACCGCAGGTACCGGCGGCAAGCCAGCGACCCTCTCCACTGGCGCAGTGGTTAAAGTTCCACTGTTCGTTCAGATTGGTGAAGTGATCAAAGTGGATACCCGCTCCGGCGAATACGTATCCCGCGTGAAGTAATAGACGCTATGATTTAAGGCGCAGCGCCCGCTGCGCCTGATTTATGCAGGCAGGGAAGATGAAACGTACCGTTAAAATTCTGCTTCTGTTGGCGCTCTCCAGCGCGTTCCTTTCCGGATGCAACACCGCGCGCGGTATGGGTGAAGATATCCAGGATTTAGGCCATATCATTTCGCACGCAGCCAGTTAATTTCTTCTATTTATCCTAAAAATTCTTCCTTTTCCGTCATACGGCGCGATCTTGTCTATTCTTATATTGCTATACACAAAACAACTCTGGCTATAAAAGGAAGAAATTATGGTTAAGAAAACAATTGCGGCGATCTTTTCTGTTCTGGTGCTCTCTTCAGTGCTGACTGCATGTAATACCACGCGCGGCGTAGGTGAAGATATCTCCGACGGTGGTAGTGCTATTTCTGGTGCAGCGACCAAAGCTCAGAACTAACGAAGCAGGGGCGGTACGGCGTATCAATTTCACCGTACCGTCAATTCCCCACCTCCTGTAGAGATAAAAACGGCGAGAAGCGCGTGTCCATATGCAGCTTCATGCGGATATTACGCTTGTAGGTATAAACCGTTTTGCCGTTGATACTCAAATGGCTGGCGATTTTCTGATTGCTTGCCCCTTCCATCCACAGCGTAAGCACTTTCTCTTCCTGACGCGTCAGCAGCGGAGCGGCGATTTTTGGTATCTCCACGCTTGCGTAGGCGGTCAGCGCATCGCTTATCGCCATGGCCAGCCCCTCCAGGTCAACGCGCTTTCGCAGGGAAGACCAGATCGGATACTGCTTCAAATACTCCGTCATACGCTGATCTTCGCCCGACTGCAGTAAAATAAACGGTACGGTCTCACTGGCGATGAGCAAAGACGAGAGCTGGTGGAGGTGATGAATATCGTGTCTGAAGCCGTGTAGGTCAGCAATAACCAGCGTCGGTTTCCATTGCAGCAGATGCTCTCGGGCAAGAACGAGGTTATTTAATCCGGTGACGACAAAGTCGTCAGGAAACAAACCAGAATGATTGAGCCACGCTTCCAGTCCCGTCCGGGTGAAGTGACAACGGTCAATCAAAAGAATTTTGAACATATCGTATTCGCAGTCGGCTAATGGTTTGGCTTCCTGCCATCAGAAAGCACACCATCATAGGGAAGTCGGATGAGTGATAAATGCCTGAACTCCGCGGCATACTGCGGCTATTTCTTGCCTTAACGCACGAAATACAAAAGCGTTGAAAAAAAATCGCGCGCTGACCAAAATAAGCCTCTGCATCTCAGCCTTGCGGGACGACCCGTAAGCGCTTCACTCATCGGGGACGGCCCCAGCTAACGTAAACGTTAAGGAGCCTGATATGTCCTGGATTGTTCTTTTCATCGCTGGTTTGCTCGAAGTGGTGTGGGCGATTGGCCTGAAGTACACGCACGGTTTTACCCGCCTGACGCCAAGCGTCATCACCGTTACCGCGATGATCGTCAGCATCGTGATGCTGTCATGGGCAATGCGAACGCTGCCCGTGGGAACGGCCTACGCCGTCTGGACGGGAATCGGTGCCGTAGGCGCGGCCATTACGGGGATTTTACTGCTGGGTGAATCCGCGAGCCTGGCGCGTATTGCCAGCCTCGCGCTGATTGTGGCGGGGATTATTGGGCTGAAGCTCAGCACCCATTAATGCGGCTGTTTCACCCAAATTAATTTTGATACATCAAACCCTTGCCGGGTCGCGACGTCCAGCATCTGCTGCTTCATTTCCGCTGAAATGGTTGGCGTGCGTGAGAGGATCCACAGGTAGTTGCGATCCGGCCCACAAACCAGCGCGTGACGGTATTCCCTGTCCAGGGCGATGACGTTATAGCCACCGTAGAACGGGCCAAAGAACGATACCTTCAGCGCCGCGCGGTGCGGATCGCCGGTGAAATATGCCTGGCCCACCGACTGCTGCCACATCTCACGATCGGGATTGTATCCCCGGTTTACCACCTGAATACCGCCGTCATCCATCAAGCTGTAATTTGCCGTGACTTTCTCCAGGCCGCGCTCGAAGCGGTGATCGAAGCGGGCGATCTCATACCATGTGCCGAGGAAGCGCTGTGCGTCGAAATTGCTTACGACGGTCACGCCGGGAGGTGGGGTAGGTGAACTGCAGGCAACCACTAAAAACGCGGCCGTCACCGCAGCGATAACAGGCAAAATGCGCATAGCGTTTCCTTACTGATTTTTTTGTTAAGTGTAGATGACAGCAGGAAAAATGCGGGATATTTCGCCGGGTGAGCGAAGCCGCCACCCGGCCATGTTTTACTGCAGCGCGTCCAGAATACGATACGCCGCCTCAACCCGCGCCGGGTTCGGGTAGCTCTTATTGGCCAGCATCACGATACCGAGGTTCTTTTCGGGGATAAAAGCAACGTAGCCGCCGAACCCGCCCGTTGAGCCCGTCTTATGTACCCATGACGCCTTCACCGGCGGCGCTGGAGGATTCACTTCCGTAGCCGGGAGCGGCGCAAGCGCGACGCTGTTGTCACTGCCGCCGACCACCGTTTTGGCTTCCACCGGCCAGTTCAGCATCTCCCAGCCCAGCCCCTGATACATTGAGCCCACGCGCCAGTAGCGCGATTGCGCAAAACCGATACCCTGCTTCAGAGAGGCGTCCTGCACGGTGTCGGGTGACATGTTGGCGATGATCCAGCTTGCCAGATCCTTCACGTTGGTCTTCACGCCGTACGCTTCGCCGTCCAGCATCCCCGGAGAAACACGCACCGCTTTGCCGTCCCGATAGCCCCAGGCGTAGTTCGCCTCTTCGGACTTCGGTACGCTAATCCAGGTGTGGTTCAGCTTCAGCGGCTTAAGGACGCGCGTCGTCATGGCCTGCTCATAGCGCATGCCCGAAGGTTTAACCGCCAGCGCGCCGAACAGCCCAATGCTGGAGTTGGCATAAAGGCGCGTCGTGCCGGGCTTCCACGTCGGCTGCCAGGTTTGATAGAAGCGCAGCAGCGAGGCGCTATCTGTCACGTCATCCGGCACCTGAAGCGGCAGCCCGCCGGCGGTGTAGGTCGCCAAATCTAACAGGCGAATATCCTGCCACTGCTTGCCCGTCAGCGCTGGCCAATATTTGCTTGCCGGATCGCTGAGCGAAATCTCATGGCGGGCAATGGCATCCCCGCCCAGCACGCCGGTGAAGGTTTTACTAATAGACCCGACCTCAAACAGCGTTTGATCTGTAACCGGTCGCCCTGCGGCAACGTCGGCTTTACCGAAGGTAAAGTAGTGCGGTTTGCCCTGATAAATGACCGCCACCGCCATGCCCGGAATGGCCTGGCTTTTCATCAGCGGGGCAATCGTTTTTTCAACAACGTCAGCCATCGCGCTGTCGGATACCGGCGCGGCAAGGGCGGAGCAGGAGGCACTGAGCAGCAGGGCGCAGCAAAGGGATTTTTTGATCATCAGTTATCTTCCGTAATGGTGTGTCTGGAGTATGTCCGGGCCCATAGGACGAGCGTAGTCTGTGGGATTTGACTGTGCCTGACAAACGGTTAAATTTAGCAGTAGCTGTTAATTTTTCTAACGGATGAACCCATGACCCGCAGCTATATCCCCCTTAATTCACTGCGCGCCTTCGAAGCGGCGGCGCGGCACCTGAGTTTTACCCATGCGGCCATTGAGCTGAATGTGACCCATTCGGCCATCAGCCAGCACGTCAAGGCGCTGGAGCAGCACCTCAGCTGTCAGCTGTTCGTGCGCGTGTCGCGCGGCCTGATGCTGACCACCGAAGGTGAAAATTTACTGCCGGTGCTGAACGATTCGTTCGATCGCATTGCCGGGATGCTGGATCGTTTTGCTAACCATCAGGCCCAGGAGAAGCTAAAAATCGGCGTGGTGGGCACCTTTGCGACCGGGTATTTATTTTCACGGCTGGAGGATTTTCGCCGCCGCTACCCGCACATCGATCTTCAGCTTTCCACCCACAACAACCGCGTCGTTCCGGCGGCGGAAGGGCTGGATTATACGATCCGCTACGGCGGCGGCGCGTGGCACGGCACCGAGGCCATCTATCTTTGCGCCGCGCCGCTGTCCGCGCTTTGTACGCCGACAATCGCAGCCGGGCTGCATTCTCCCGCTGATATGCTGAAGTTTACCCTGCTGCGCTCCTACCGGCGCGACGAGTGGGCCGCGTGGATGCAGGCGGCAGGGGAGCATCCACCGTCACCCACGCACCGGGTCATGGTTTTTGATTCATCCGTGACGATGCTGGAGGCGGCGCAGGCCGGGGCAGGGATCGCGATTGCGCCCGTCGATATGTTCACCCATTTGCTGAACAGCGAGCGTATCGTACAGCCGTTTGCCACGCAGATAGACCTCGGCAGCTACTGGCTCACGCGCCTGCAGTCGCGGGCGGAAACCCCGGCAATGCGGGATTTTGCGCAGTGGCTGGTGGGAACGATGCAGAAGTAAAAGGCCCGCCGGACGGCGGGCCCGAGCGGTCAGATCGTCACGACGGCAATCAGCGTCACGACGGTCAGGATCGTTGCCAGACCGTAGAACACCCACTTGCCGTTCGGCACGTGGATTTTCAGATCGTGCATCGCGTGATGAATGCGGTGCAGGCCTAACCACAGCGGCAGGACGATCATTAGGAAGATAAACACGCGGCCAATAAAGCTGCTCGCAAACGCCAGCACGCGCTCGTAGCTCAGCGCATCCCCCGGGAACAGCCCCAGCGGCAGCATGATACCAACCAGCAGAATGATGACCGGCGCAACGATGGCGCTCCACATGCCGCCTGCGCCAAACAGGCCCCAGAAGACCGGCTCGTCAGAGCGTTTTGGATTTGGATTGATCACAAGAGTCTCCTTACCAGAACAGTGCGACAAACAGAACGACCACGGTGACGATCGCCGTCACCGCCCAGAGCCCCTTAATAACCGGCTCCGGCCCCATTTTCTCACCCTTAACGATGATGTTTGCGGCTTTCGGCGCCAGCTCAAACCAGGTTTTGGTATGCAGCAGCGCTGCCGCGAGCACGATCAGGTTCAGGATCACAATGATCGGGTTCTGCAAGAAGCCAACAAAGCTGGCCCAGGTTTCCGGACCGTGCTTGAGGGCGAAAACGCCGTACATCAGCTCAAGGCTGAACCAGACCGCCGGCACCGCTGTACCTTCACGCAGCATATAGAAGCGATAAAACGGCAGTTTTTTCCACCAGGTGGACGGCATCGGCCGCACGTAGGCTTTGCGTTTAGTCGTCATCATGCACTCCTTAGCGTGGTTTCAGGGTAGCGATAAGAAAGTCTTTCGAGCTTTCCACTTTCCCCTGCTGAATAGCGGCGGCCGGGTCAACGTGCTTCGGACACACTTCGGAGCAATAGCCCACAAAAGTGCAGCTCCAGACGCCGTTCTGGCTGTTAAGCTGCGCCATACGTTCTTTTTTGCCGTGGTCGCGGCTGTCCTCGTTGTAGCGATGCGCCAGGGTGATCGCCGCCGGGCCGATGAACTCTTTGTTCAGGCCGAACTGCGGGCAGGCCGCGTAGCACAGGCCGCAGTTGATGCAGCCGGAGAACTGATGGTATTTCGCCATCTGCGCGGGCGTTTGGGTATTTGGACCCTGATCCGGCGTGCGCGGGTTGCCGATGATGTACGGCTTAATCGCTTCCAGGCTTTCGATAAAGTGGGTCATGTCGACCACTAGATCGCGCTCAATCGGGAAGTTGCCCAGCGCTTCAACCTTGATGCCCTTAGTGTATTCGCGCAGGAAGGTTTTACAGGCCAGCTTCGGTACCTTGTTGACCATCATGCCGCAGGAGCCGCAGATCGCCATGCGGCAGGACCAGCGGTAGCTCAGGTCCGGCGCCAGGTTATCCTTAATGTAGCCGAGCGCGTCCAGCAGGGAGGTTTGCTCGTCATAAGGCACTTCATAGAAAGCGCTGTGCGGTGCCGCGTCCACTTCCGGGTTGTAGCGCACCACTTCCACTTTCATTTTTTGCATCTCAGCCATTCGCCGTCTCCTTCTTCTCGGCTGCTTCCGCTTCTGCCCCGTATACGCGCTTCGCCGGCGGCAGCGTGGTGATTTTCACATCGCTATAGTCCAGGCGCGTGGTGCCGTCCGCATCGCGGTAAGCGAGGGTATGCTTGAGGAAATTGACGTCGTCACGCTCGGTGCAGCCTTCGTCCAGGCGCTGGTGCGCTCCGCGAGACTCTTTACGCGCCAGCGCCGAGTGCGCCATACATTCGGCCACGTTCAGGCCGTGGCCCAGCTCGATGGTATACAGCAGGTCGGTGTTGAACACGCTGGAGGTATCGGTGATGCGCACGCGCTTGAAGCGCTCCTGCAGCTCCGCCAGCTTGTCGACGGTTTTCTGCATCAGCTCCGGCGTGCGGTAGATACCGCAGCCTTCTTCCATCGACAGGCCCATCTCGTCGCGAATTTTCGACCAGTTTTCGTTGCCTTCCTGGTTCACCAGGTCTTTCAGGCGTTTTTCAACGTCGGCGACCTGAGCGTCCAGCGCGGCGCCGTTGGCTTCACCCGCGGTTGCAGCACGCTCCATCGCCCGCTCGCCCGCCATGCGGCCAAAGACCACCAGCTCTGCCAGCGAGTTGGAGCCCAGGCGGTTGGCGCCGTGCAGGCCAACGGAAGAACACTCGCCCACGGCAAACAGCCCTTTGATGCGGGTTTCGCACTGCTGGTCGGTTTCAATCCCGCCCATGGTGTAGTGCGCGGTTGGACGCACCGGAATCGGCTCTTTGACCGGATCGACGCCAACGTAGGCTTTCGCCAGTTCGCAGATGAACGGCAGGCGCTCCAGCAGTTTTTTCTCGCCGAGGTGGCGCAGGTCGAGATAAACCACGTCGCCGCGCGGGGTAGAGATGGTGTTGCCTTTGCGCCATTCGTGCCAGAAGGCCTGAGACACTTTGTCGCGCGGGCCAAGCTCCATGTACTTGTTCTTCGGCTCGCCGAGCGGCGTTTCCGGGCCCATGCCGTAGTCCTGGAGGTAGCGGTAGCCATTTTTGTTGACCAGGATACCGCCCTCGCCTCGGCAGCCTTCCGTCATCAGAATGCCCGAACCCGGCAGGCCGGTCGGGTGATACTGAACAAATTCCATATCGCGCAGCGGCACGCCGTGGCTCAGCGCCATGCCCATACCGTCGCCGGTCACGATGCCGCCGTTGGTGTTGTAGCGATACACGCGTCCCGCGCCGCCCGTCGCCATCACCACCGCATTCGCGCGGATCTGGACTAAGGTGCCTTCCATCATGTTCATCGCCACCAGGCCGCGGGCATGGCCGTCATCCTCGAGAATGTCGAGGACAAAGTGTTCGTCAAAGCGTTGAATTTGCGGGAACTGGAGGGAGGTCTGGAACAGGGTATGCAGCATGTGGAAGCCGGTTTTATCGGCGGCGAACCAGGTGCGTTCAATTTTCATTCCGCCGAAGCGGCGAACGTTGACGCTGCCGTCCGGACGGCGGCTCCACGGGCATCCCCACTGTTCGAGCTGGGTCATTTCCGTTGGGCAGTGATGCACGAAATAATCAACGACATCCTGTTCGCAAAGCCAGTCTCCCCCGGCAACCGTGTCGTGAAAATGGTATTCGAAGCTGTCATGATCCTGCGCAACGGCGGCGGACCCTCCTTCTGCCGCAACCGTGTGGCTGCGCATTGGGTAGACTTTTGAAATCAATGCGATTTTAGCGTTTGGATTAGCTTGCGCTGCGGCAATCGCTGCACGTAATCCAGCACCGCCAGCGCCTATAACGGCAAGATCGGCTTGAAAAGTTTGCACGACATTCCTCCAGATTGTTGTTATTTCGCAACGCGATGACCTAAAGGTAGCTCACCCGTCCAAAGGGACCATTGCGAAAGCGTTTTCCACTGCTCCTTTATGGGTAAAAGAGTATAACCGCGCAGATGTGAGGGAAATTTGACGCGTTCGATTTTTTTGCTGTTCTGTGCGGTGATTTATCATTGTGATTGATGGATTACGTCACATAATTCTCTCGATATATGAAATAGCCGCTTTTGCCGCGCAAAATTTGTCTCGGCACACGCTTACGAGTAGACTTCGTGCCCTTGTCTGACATCGGAGAAAAACTCATGAGCGAAACGGCCACCTGGCAGCCGAGCGCATCCATTCCAAACCTGTTAAAACGCGCAGCGATTATGGCGGAGATCCGCCGCTTCTTTAGCGATCGCGGCGTCCTGGAGGTGGAAACGCCGTGCATGAGTCAGGCGACGGTAACGGATATTCATCTGGTCCCGTTTGAAACCCGTTTTGTTGGCCCTGGCCACTCTCAGGGCATGAACCTGTATCTGATGACCAGCCCGGAATACCACATGAAGCGCCTGCTGGCGGCGGGGTGTGGCCCGGTGTATCAGCTGTGCCGCAGCTTCCGCAATGAAGAGATGGGGCGCCACCACAATCCTGAGTTCACCATGCTGGAGTGGTATCGCCCGCACTACGATATGTACCGCCTGATGAACGAGGTAGACGATCTTCTGCAGCAGGTGCTGGAATGCCCTGAGGCGGAAACGCTCTCTTATCAGCAGGCTTTCCAGCGCTATCTGGAAATCGATCCGCTCTCTGCGGACAAGACGCAGCTGCGCGAGGTGGCGGCAAAACTGGATCTGAGCAACGTGGCGGATAGCGAAGAAGATCGCGACGCGCTGCTGCAGCTGCTGTTTACCTTCGGCGTTGAGCCGCAGATTGGCAAAGACAAGCCCGCCTTTGTGTACCACTTCCCGGCAAGCCAGGCCTCGCTGGCACAAATCAGCACCGAAGATCACCGCGTGGCGGAACGCTTTGAGGTCTATTACAAGGGAATCGAGCTGGCGAACGGCTTCCACGAGCTGACCGATGCGCGCGAACAGCAGCAGCGCTTCGAGCAGGACAACCGCAAGCGCACCGCGCGCGGGCTGCCGCAGCAGCCGATTGATAACAATCTACTTGAGGCCTTAAACGCCGGCCTGCCGGACTGTTCCGGCGTGGCGCTGGGCGTGGATCGCCTGGTCATGCTGGCGCTGGGCGCAGAACAGCTGGGCGATGTGATTGCCTTCACGGTCGATCGCGCCTGAGAAAGTGCCGGGTGGCGATGCGCTTGCCCGGCCTTCACTTCCTGTCAATTAACCTTGCCATTTCCGCACAACAACATTAAAAACTGCCACATTCTGTATACACGGGCCTTTTTCTTAATTTGCCCCGTATAGCCACAATATCCGTCTGGTCATCTGCTAACATCCGCGCAGTTTAATTCCTCTTCGGATGGTCCTATGTCCCACTCACTCAAAAAGATGACCCTTACCGGGCTCATTCTGATGATATTCACGTCAGTCTTTGGCTTTGCCAATAGCCCGTCTGCGTTCTACCTGATGGGCTACAGCGCAACGCCGTTTTACATCGTATCCGCTCTGTTCTTCTTTATCCCTTTTGCGCTGATGATGGCGGAAATGGGCTCGGCCTACCGGAAAGAAGAGGGCGGGATCTACTCGTGGATGAATAACAGCATCGGTCCGCGCTACGCGTTTATCGGCACCTTTATGTGGTTCTCGTCGTACGTGGTCTGGATGGTGAGCACGGCGGCCAAGGTGTGGGTGCCGCTGTCGACGTTTATATTCGGCTCTGACAAAACGCAGGTGTGGTCGCTGGCCGGAATGAGCTCCACGCAGGTCGTCGGGATCCTCGCGGTCTGCTGGATGGTTGTTGTGACGCTGGTTGCCTCAAAGGGCATCAATAAAATTGCGCGCATCACCGCCGTGGGCGGTATTTCCGTGATGTGCCTGAACCTGGTGCTGCTGCTGGTGAGCATCGCCATTCTGTGGCTGAACGGCGGACATTTTGCCCAGGAGGTAAACTTCGCCTCATCACCAAACCCGAGCTATCAGTCCGGTCTTGCCATGCTCTCGTTTGTGGTGTTTGCCATTTTCGCCTATGGCGGCATTGAGGCGGTGGGCGGCCTCGTGGATAAAACCGAAAACCCGGAGAAGAACTTTGCTAAAGGTATTATCTTCGCGGCGGTTGTTATTTCCATCGGCTATTCGCTGGCGATTTTCCTGTGGGGCGTCAGCACCAACTGGCAGCAGGTGCTGAGCAACAACTCCACCAACCTCGGGAACATCACCTATGTGCTGATGAAAAGCCTGGGGGTAACGCTGGGCCAGGCCATGCACCTGACGCCTGACGCGGCGACGGTGATGGGGATCTGGTTTGCGCGCATTACCGGCCTGTCGATGTTCCTCGCCTACACGGGGGCGTTTTTCACGCTGATCTACTCGCCGCTGAAGGCGATTATTCAGGGAACGCCAAAAGCCCTGTGGCCCGCGCGCATGACGCAGCTCAACGCGACGGGAATGCCCGCGAACGCCATGTGGATGCAGTGCATGCTGGTCTGCGTATTTATTCTGCTGGTATCGTTCGGCGGTGATACCGCATCGGCGTTCTATAACAAGCTAACGCTGATGGCGAACGTCTCGATGACGCTGCCCTATCTTTTCCTGACCATTGCCTTCCCGTTCTTCAAGGCGAAGCAGGATCTAGAACGTCCGTTCGTGATTTTCAAAACCCGCGCGGCAACGCTTCTGGCAACCACGGTGGTCGTGCTGGTGGTGGCGTTTGCCAACATCTTTACCGTCATCCAGCCGGTAATTGAGGTAAACGACTGGAACAGCGCGCTGTGGATGGTCGGCGGCCCGATCTTCTTCTCGCTGCTGGCGATGGGGATTTATGAGAATTACCGTCGTCGCTCGACGGCATACGTCACAGAAGTCGCCTAATAGAAAATTTTCCCCTCCCGAAAGGGAGGGGGAAAGGATTACAAACTGCCCGCCGGGCGCGTACGCGCCGCTGAGGTCAGCGTTCTGCCCATCTTACGCCCGTCCATGCTTTCCAGACGCATCTGGAACGGTGGGAACGGCATTTCGATACCGTGTTCACGGAAGCCCGCCAGAATCAGCTGATGGATCTCATGGCGCAGCGGCATGCGGTGCCCCATTTCGGCGGCATAGATTCGCAGCTCGAAAATCTGAATGCCCTGCTGTAAATCGACCAGGAAGACTTCCGGGGCCGGGGTGTCGAGCACTAGCGTGCAGCGCTTGGCCGCGGCGTAAAGGATCTGCGTCACCTCTTCGCTGTTGGCATCCGACGGGGCCGGTACGGTCAGCACCACGCGCGTGACGGAGTCAGACAGCGACCAGTTGATAAACTGTTCGGTGATAAACGCCTTGTTCGGAACGATGATCTCTTTACGATCCCAGTCGCTGATGGTGGTAGCACGGGTGTTGATCTTGGTGATGCTGCCGGTCAAATCGCGAATGGTCACCGTATCGCCAATACGAATGGGTTTTTCGAACAGGATGATCAGGCCGGAAACGAAGTTCGCGAATATCTCCTGCATGCCAAAACCAAGGCCAAACGTCAGCGCGGCAACCAGCCACTGCAGCTTAGACCACTCGATGCCGATCATGGAGAAGCCGACCATCCCGCCAAACAGCAAGATCAGGTATTTGGTAATGGTGGTAATGGCGTATCCGGTGCCGGGGGTTAAATCCAGGTGCTGCAGCAGCGCCAGCTCCAGGAGTGCAGGGAAATTACGCACCAGCTGGGTGGTAATGATCAGCACCAGAATGGCAATCAGCACCGCGCCCAGCGTGATAGGCTCCAGGCTTTCGACGCCCTGCACCGTGGACGTCACGTCCCAGAGCGAAATGTTCTCCAGGAAGCCAAACGCGGAGTGGATTTCCGACCACAGGAAGATCACCGACAGCAGCGCCACCAGCATCAGGAGGGAGCGCACCAGCCGCAGCGACTGGGTGCTGATGGCATCCAGATCGATTTCGACATCGTCGGCATCCACCGCTCCTTCAGTGCTGTTGACGTGGTTAGGTTCTTCTTCACCCCGGGCGCGCTGGGCGAGAATTTCGGCGCGGCGATGCTTGGCGCGATCGAACGCCAGACGGCGACGCTGGATTAGCATTCCGCGGCGAATGACGTGGTACACCACCAGCAGCAGGAACCAGATCGCGACGGATGTTTCCAGACGCGCCAGCAGCGCCTGAGCGGTGGCAAGATAGCCCACCGCCGCCGCCAGCATCGCGATCAGCGGCGCGCTCAGCAGCAGGTTCCACAGCAGGCGGTTAAACATGTTCTCGCCGCTGCCGGTCTTATCGAGGTAAAGCGGAATGCCGGCGCGCTTCAGGCTAAGCGTAACCACGGCCAGCGCGCCGCAAATCAGCATGAAGCACAGCCTGCCCAGCGAGCCTGAGAATTCCCGATCGTTGAGATTATCGAACATGATCAGCGCCATAATCAGCGGCACGATAAGCCCGATGCTCATCAGGTAGTAGCGCATGGCGCGCGCAACGCGGTTTCGCGGCCAGCCGAAGTGGGCGATGAACAGGCCATTCGGGCGCGCAAAAGTGGCGCAAATCATCACCACCCACAGCAGCGGAACGGTGGCCGTCACGCCGTCGCCGATGGCGACCGCGAGCGGATAGGGCCAGGCTTCCCGCAGGCCGTACCCCAGCGTCATCCACAGCACCGGCAGCGGCGAGGCGACGAGAATCGACCAGAATACGGTGCGCAGCGTCAGCCAGAAGTGATCCTGTGTGACCTTGCCTACCCGGGCGCTTGAACGTTCTAAAAAGCGGGTGAAGTGCCTGCGCGAATAAATGCTAAAGCCGACCAGAATCAGCGCGCCCAGCAGCGGGAAGATCGTCTCCTTGCTGGTGATCATCATCACGCTGGCCTGGCCCAGCTGGCTGAATGTATCCAGCGAGATCAGGCGGCGCAGGTCCTGCACGATGTCGATCGGCCAGGAGAAGGTCATTGGGCGGACGTCGGAGGTCCAGAAGAGGTAACGGTGTGTGGCTTCGTTCACCTCTTTCAGCGCATCCTCCAGCTGGCTGTTGGAGACCTTCAGCTTGGTCAGCTCCAGGATCAGCGTGTCGCCGCCCTGAAGGAGGGAGTTCAGGAGCTGGCGCTGGGTGCGCAGCTGGGCTTCCAGAATGCGGCTTTGCTCAGCCGTGAGCGGCTGGCCGTCCGCCTGGCGAATCTGGCGGATTTGCGGCTGCTTGTTGAGCAGGTCTTCAAAATGCAGCCGCTGGACGCGCAGCTGCGCCATCTCGGTGTCCAACTGCTGCGGTTTTGGCATCTCGGGGAGACGGGCAACCTGCGCGCGGAGCGCTTCGCCGAGCAGGTTTGACGAGCCGAGCCACTGGGACTGCTCGCGCAGGGTATTCAGCGCCTGGCGAACCTGAAGCGTTTGATTGGTGGCCTGGCGCTGCTGCGACGCAACCAGGTCCATGCGCTGGGCCTGCTGGTTTAACGCGGCAGAAAGCTCGCGGTTAACCTTAAACTGGTCGACGATCCCGGCTGGCAGGTTCGCGCTGTTTTCAGCCAGCAGCTCGGTGCTTTCCAGCGCGCGTTCGGCTTCGCGCTGGCGCTGGCTGTTCAGCTGATTGCGCAGCGCCTGCAGGTAGGCGTCAAGCTGCTCGCTCTGCTTTTGCGCCAGCTCTGACCGCATGCGCGACAGTTCCTGGCGGTTGTTAGCGGAAAGCTGCGCCAGCTCCAGCTCGTCGACCAGCGCTTTCAGCCGCGCGGATTCGGCCTGTAGCCCAAGGTTTTGCGCCTGGCTTTGCGGCGTATTGCCGGTGGACGTCCCTATGCGGCGCTCAACGTCATTGAGCTGGCGGCGCGCATCGGTTTGCTGCTGCGGAAGCTGGCTGAGCGAGTCGGCAATTTCGCGGGCGCGCTCCTGCTCCTGCTGCGCCAACCGGCTCTTCTCCAGCAGCTGGCTGCTGACCTGCAAAATTTCCTGATTCAGCGCGTCGGACGTCAGGCCAACCGGCACGTCGCGCGGCTCGTCGCGCAGGTTGTTCAGTTGCGAACGTAACGTCTGGGAGAGTTTCGGGAAGTTATCGATAACCTGCTGATACTGCTGGGCGCGCTCAAGGGAACCTTTACGTTCCTCAAGCGCGTTCAGCGCGGCCTGGAGCGACTCAACGGTCTCTGGCTGAGCGGGCTTGGCCGCTTTGGCCTGCTCCAGCTCCTGGGTTATCTGTTTGGCGTCGGGGGCCGTCGCTGCGTACGCCCCCATGCTGAGGCACCAGGCCATCAGTAAAACGATAATCGGGCGCACGTCAGCGATCCTTCTTGAGTTAGCCTTCGTCTTTCTTGTCGTCAACCAGCGGGCTGGCGTCGTGTTCCGCTTTGATCTCTTCTTCAGGCAGCGGGGCAGGCTCTGCGTCCGGCGTCACGAAGGCTTCGGTTGAGACCGCCAGCGGCTGGCCAAGCTTGGTAACGGACAGGCTTTCCAGCCCTTCCGCCAGAGTCACTTTGCCCGGCGCGAACAGGTTGATCACCGTTGAGCCCAGCTTGAAGCGGCCCATTTCCTGGCCTTTCAGCAGCGCAATGGAGCCTTCCGCTTCACCGGCAGGCCACGTCCAGCGCTTGATGATGCCTTCGCGCGGCGGGGTAATGGTGCCAGCCCAGACGGTTTCAATGCTGCCAACAATGGTAGCACCCACCAGAATCTGCGCCATCGGACCAAATTCAGTGTCAAACAGGCAGATGACGCGCTCGTTGCGGGCGAACAGGTTCGGCACGTTTTGCGCGGTCAGGTGGTTTACGGAGAACAGATCGCCCGGCACGTAGATCATTTCGCGCAGGATGCCGTTGCACGGCATATGAACGCGGTGGTAGTCGCGCGGTGAGAGGTAGGTTGTAGCAAACGTCCCGTTACGGAACAGATCGGCCATCAGGTAGTTACCGGCCAGCAGCGCTTCCAGGCTGTAGTTGTGGCCTTTCGCCTGCAGGATTTTATCGTCTTCGATGTTGCCAAGCTGGCTAATCACGCCGTCTGCGGGCATGACCAGCACGTTAGGATCGGTATTGAGCGGACGCACTTCGTCGCGCAGCGGGCGCACGAAAAATTCGTTAAACGTACGGTAGCTGGCGGTGTCAGGTTTTTGCGCCTCTTTCATGTCGACCTTGTAGTATTTCACGAAGAGGTCGATGACCAGTTTGGTCAACCAGCCCGCTCGTTTGCTCGCGCCCCAGCCCGCCAGGCGAGTGAGCCACAGTTTCGGCAGAATGTATTGAAGCGAAAGTTTAAATGAGTTTAACAAGGTAGCCTCCAGGCCATTGTTTTGTCGTTCCTGATCCGGCTGCAGGCAGCCGGAACCTGAAAAAAGGGGACGATTTTAGCGATGCTTAGCTTAGTTGTCAGTTATCAGAATCAGAAAAGTTTTTACGCGTTTTTACCTGGTCCATGCTCTCAAGGATGCGGTGGTAATTTTCAAAGCGGGTTTCCGCAATTTCACCGTTTTCCACCGCTTCGCGGATAGCACAGCCGGGGTCATTGTCGTGTTTACAGTCCCGGTATTTGCAAGCGCCTAAATAGTCATGGAATTCGACAAAGCCGTTGAAGATTTGTTCCGGCTCGAGGTGCCACAAGCCAAATTCGCGCACGCCCGGGGAATCGATCACGTCTCCGCCGTGCGGGAAGTGGTACAGGCGAGAGGCGGTCGTCGTGTGCTGGCCCAGACCCGAGACGTCGGAGACATCGTTGGTCAAAATCTCTTTCTGCAGGCCAAGCAGGTTATTCAGCAGGCTGGATTTACCCACGCCGGACTGGCCTGCAAAAATGCTGATGCGATCGGTAAGCGCCTCTTCTAACGGCTTCAGCCCGTCCTGGGTGTGGCTGGAAACCATCAGTACGCGATAGCCGATGTTGCGATAGATATCCATCTGCTCGTTGACGAAGGCCATGCCGTCCTCATCCAGCAGATCGATTTTATTCAATACGATGATCGGCTCAACCTGCAGCGTTTCACAGGCGACAAGGTAGCGGTCGATAATATTGAGCGAAAGCTCGGGTAAAATCGCCGAAACGATAACGATCTGGTTGATATTGGCAGCGATGGGCTTTATGCCGTCATAGAAATCGGGGCGGGTCAGCACCGACGTGCGCTCGTGCACGGCTTCAACGATGCCTTTCACCGTGACCCCTTCGGCAGCTTCTTTACCGGGGCGCCAAACGACGCGGTCGCCGGTCACCAGTGAACGGATAGTGCGACGGATATTGCAACGGTGGATATCCCCGTCGGCGGATTCGACGTCGGCATGCATACCAAAACGACTAATCACCACGCCTTCCGTCGCTTCGCCAAACAGGTTGTCGTCGTAGTCCGGCTTCTCCGAAGTGGTTTTAAGACGGCGCTGGTGGTTGGCGTTTACGCGGCGCTGCTGCCCTTTGGAGAGTTTATTTTTACTCAATCGCGCTGGCTCCTGGTCGCCCGTAGTGGGCAAAACCTCTATGATACACTCTAATTAATACTAGTTAACCTGCTACTGCCGGTTAAGCGAGAAGGGTGGAAAATAACATGAGCGCGGATGAAAACAACCTGATTTGGATCGATCTTGAAATGACCGGGCTGGATCCCGAGCGCGATCGCATTATTGAAATCGCCACGCTGGTCACCGATGCGAATCTCAATATTCTGGCGGAAGGACCGACCATCGCAGTGCACCAGTCTGACGAACAGCTGGCGCTGATGGACGAGTGGAACGTGCGCACGCATACCGGCAGCGGGCTGGTGGAGCGCGTGAAGGCCAGCACCCAGGGCGACCGCGACGCGGAGCTGGCGACGCTCGAGTTTCTGAAGCAGTGGGTTCCGGCGGGCAAATCGCCGATCTGCGGCAACAGCATTGGCCAGGATCGCCGTTTCCTGTTTAAGTACATGCCGGAGCTGGAGTCTTACTTCCACTACCGTTATCTCGATGTGAGCACCCTCAAAGAGCTGGCGCGCCGCTGGAAGCCGGAAATTCTCGACGGCTTTAAGAAGCAGGGCACGCACCAGGCGATGGATGACATCCGCGAGTCCGTGGCGGAGCTGGCGTATTATCGCGAGAACTTCATCAAGCTGTAATTTTGAGACCCGGCACCTTGCGTAGCCGGGTTTTTGTCGCTAAATTGTGCAGCTTGCCGATTAAATAAGCACTTGAACTGAATTTCGAAAAAAACGCTTTTAGGGGGGTTGCAGCTAAACGGATTTCTCGTATAATGCGCCTCCCGTAACGACAGAGAATTACGCGTTACGACAGCAACAAAAGCAGTACAGATTTGCGGGAATAGCTCAGTTGGTAGAGCACGACCTTGCCAAGGTCGGGGTCGCGAGTTCGAGTCTCGTTTCCCGCTCCAAAATTTGAAAGTATCGCAAGATACGCGCAGCACCAAACACCCAAGCGGGAATAGCTCAGTTGGTAGAGCACGACCTTGCCAAGGTCGGGGTCGCGAGTTCGAGTCTCGTTTCCCGCTCCAAAATTTGAAAGTATCGCAAGATACGCACAGCACCAAACACCCAAGCGGGAATAGCTCAGTTGGTAGAGCACGACCTTGCCAAGGTCGGGGTCGCGAGTTCGAGTCTCGTTTCCCGCTCCAAATTCTTCTCCATATCCAAATTATCCACAGCGAATGTCTTCGTTGGGGACCATTTCTCTTTGTTCTGAAATATTCTTGTGAACAGAGTTATCCACAGCTTCAGTGCATTCCCAAACCTGGCTAAAAAGTTAGCAGGGTGAATAGTATCTTTGTATCTCTTTGAATATTAATAATAAAATATGATTTCAAAGTGTTAAACAGATCACTTGACCGGTATGCCAAGCCTGATGAAACCTGCGTTCCTCATTTTATTCACAGGCTGTGAATATATCACGCATCCCGTATCAGCCCTTTTTCAATGACCCTGACGAGGCGCTGTTTCTTCGGCAGCTGCACCTCAACCACGCAGGCGTTCCGCTTTTCGATTTGCTGCGCAATCGCCCATTCTATGTGTTCATCAAGAAGCGGGTGCTCACCTCTGCGGCTTTCAAGCGCCTGAATATTGGCTTCATCCCACGGCGCATTCCCCAACGCCACGGCGACGTTGCGCAGCCAGCGCAGATGACCAATGCGGCGAATGGCCGAGCCTTCGGTGACCTTCAGGAACCAGGCTTCAGTCCAGGCAAACAGCTCGATAAGCTGCGGCGCGTGCAGCGCCTTACGCGGGCTAAAGTCCTCTTCTTCCGTCAGCTGTGAATAGCGATTCCACGGGCAAATCAGCTGGCAATCGTCACAGCCGTAGATGCGGTTTCCAATCAGCGGGCGAAACGCTTCGGGGATGGCCCCTTCCAGTTCGATGGTGAGATATGAGATGCATCGGCGCGCGTCAACGACGTAAGGCTCGACGATCGCGCCCGTGGGGCAGATGGTCATGCAGGCTACGCAGCGCCCGCAGCCTTCCTCTACGGGGCCATCTACCGGCAGCGGTAAATCAACGAGCAGTTCACCCAGAAAGAAGAACGAGCCGGCGTCGCGGCTGAGGATAAGTGAGTGCTTACCTGTCCAGCCAAGCCCCGCTTTTTCGGCGATAGGGCGCTCAAGAATAGGCGCAGAGTCGACAAACGGTCTAAAATTCAGCGAAACACAGTGCTGCTGAATGGTTTCCCCGAGTTTTTTTAAGCGGTTACGCAGAAGCTTATGATAGTCACGCCCCAGGGCATATCGGCTGACGTAGCCCAGAGAGGGATTTTTGAGCGTGCGGGCAAATGCCGCATTGGCGGGCAGATAGTTCATGCGCACGCTGATGACGCGCAGCGTGCCCGGCAACAGCTCGTGCGGACGCGCGCGCATCATGCCGTGACGCGCCATCCATTCCATTTCGCCGTGGTATTGTTTGTCCAGCCACGCCTGAAGCTTCGGCTCGCTGTCGGAGAGGTCGGTATCGGTTATACCCACCTTCTGGAAGCCAAGCTCAGCACCCCACTGTTTAATTTTTTGCGCTAATTCATTGAGATCGAGGGGCTGTGACATGACGGACCATACTGTGAAGAAAAACCCCAAAAGTATACCACACTCCATCTGGCATGCGGATGACCTCCGACGCGCCGAAAAAGAGGCGGCGGACAGCCTGGGGATCACCCTTTATGAACTGATGCAGCGCGCGGGCGAAGCGGCGTTTACCGTAGCCCGCGAGGCCTGTCCGGATGCATCGCACTGGTTAATCTTGTGCGGACACGGCAACAACGGCGGGGATGGCTACGTGGTGGCGCGTCTGGCTGCGGGGGCGGGGCTTCGCGTCACGCTGCTGGCGGTGGAAAGTGATAAGCCTCTGCCGGAAGAGGCCAGCCTGGCGCGAGAGGCGTGGCTGAACGCAGGGGGCGTGATACATGCTTGCGATATTGCCTGGCCTGATGACGTTGATCTTATCGTTGATGGCCTGTTTGGCACGGGGCTGAAGCAGGCGCCGCGCGAACGCCAGGCGGCGCTCATCGATCGCGCGAACGGCCATGCCGCGCCGGTTATCGCCCTGGACATCCCCTCTGGGCTGATTGCCGAAACCGGCGCAGCGCCCGGCGCGGTGATAAATGCTGCACATACGGTGACGTTTATTGGCCTCAAGCCGGGGCTGCTGACGGGCAAGGCGCGGGACGTCGTGGGCACGCTGTACCACGCTGCGCTGGGGCTGGAGAGCTGGCTGGCGGGGCAGGACACCGCCGTCGAACGATTTGACGCCTCGCGGCTTGCCCAATGGCTGCCTCCCCGTCGACCAACGTCCCACAAGGGCGATCACGGCAGGCTGGCCATCATTGGCGGCGATCTCGGCACGGCGGGTGCGATTCGCATGACCGGCGAAGCGGCATTACGCAGCGGTGCTGGTTTAGTGCGGGTACTCACTCGCATTGAGAATATTGCGCCGATAATTACCGCGCGGCCGGAGCTGATGGTTCATGAACTCACGCCGCAGGCGCTTGAGGAAAGCCTCGAATGGGCCGACGTGGTGGTGATTGGCCCGGGTCTTGGACAGAAAAGCTGGGGCAAGCAGGCCCTGCAAAAGGTCGAGAATTTTCGCAAACCGATGCTCTGGGACGCCGACGCGCTGAACCTTCTGGCAATCAACCCTGATAAGCGTCACAATCGCATCCTGACGCCACACCCCGGCGAAGCCGCGCGCCTGCTCAACTGCAGCGTGGCAGAAATTGAAAGCGATCGCTTACTTTCTGCCCAACGTCTGGTAAAACGTTACGGAGGTGTCGCCGTTTTGAAAGGGGCGGGAACCGTCGTCGCCAGCGAAAGCGAGCTGGGCATTGTTGATGCCGGAAATGCGGGCATGGCGAGCGGTGGGATGGGCGACGTGCTGTCCGGCATTATCGGCGCGTTGCTTGGGCAGAAACTTCCCCTTTATGATGCAGCCTGTGCGGGCTGCGTGGCCCACGGGGCGGCGGCCGACAGGCTTGCTGCACGTTACGGTACGCGCGGCATGCTGGCGACCGATCTTTTTGACGCGCTGAGGCGCGTTGTTAACCCGGATGTGATTGACGTAGAAAATGACTAACCGAGCGATTCCTTTACCTGATGAACAAGCCACTCTCGATCTCGGCAAGCGCATGGCGCAGGCCTGCCAGGGGGCAACCGTCATTTATCTGTATGGCGATTTAGGCGCGGGTAAAACCACCTTCAGCCGCGGCTTTTTGCAGGCGTTGGGCCATAACGGCAACGTGAAAAGCCCGACCTATACGCTGGTAGAGCCCTACGCGCTGGAAAATTTAACGGTGTACCACTTCGATTTATACCGTCTTGCGGACCCCGAGGAGCTGGAGTTTATGGGGATCCGCGATTATTTCGCCAACGACGCCATCTGCCTGGTGGAGTGGCCGCAGCAAGGTGCGGGTGTGTTGCCTGAACCGGACGTCGAAATTCACCTGGATTACCAGGCGCAAGGGCGTGAGGCGCGCATCCGTGCGGTTTCCTCATCGGGCTGTTCCTTACTGGCGCGTTTAGCCGGTTGAGCGTAGGGATAACGGAATGATTAGTCGCGTTAAAGGTTGGTTGTTGGCTGCAACGGTGCTGCTGAGCGCGCACGCCGGGGCGGCAAATCTTTCCGATATTCAGGTCTCGAACGGTGACAGCCAGGCCCGGATCACCTTCAGCTTTATGGGCGACCCTGAATATGCGTTCTCACAAATCGACGGCCGCAGCGTGGCGCTCGATATCAAACAGACCGGCGTGATCCAGGGATTGCCGCTGCAGTTCAGCGGCAACAACCTGGTGAAAAGCATTCGCTCGGGCACGCCGCAGGACAGCCAGTCGTTGCGCCTGGTGGTCGATTTGACCGAAAAGGGGAAAACGAAGGCGGTTAAGCAGAAGAAGGGCGCGAACTATACGGTCGTCTTTACCATTAACGCTGACGTACCGCCGCCGCCTCCACCGCCGCCCGCGCCGGTTGTCGCGAAGCGCGTGGAGCAGCCCGTCTATACGCCGCGCGCGACGGAGCCCGCGCGCAACCCGTTTAAAGCGCAAAACGATCGCCTGACCGTTGCCACCAGCAGCAATACGGTAACGCGTTCCGCGGCCAGCGCACGGCGTGCGGTCAGCGGTGATAAAGTCATTATTGCCATTGATGCCGGCCACGGCGGGCAAGATCCGGGGGCTATCGGCCCGGGCGGCACGCGCGAGAAAAACGTCACGATTGCCATTGCCCGCAAGCTGCGCGCGCTGCTGAATAACGATCCGATGTTTAAAGGCGTGATGACCCGCGACGGCGACTATTTTATCTCGGTGATGGGACGCTCCGACGTGGCGCGCAAGCAGAATGCCAACTTCCTCGTGTCCATTCACGCGGATGCGGCACCAAACCGCAGCGCGACGGGCGCCTCGGTCTGGGTGCTCTCGAACCGTCGCGCAAACAGCGAAATGGCAAACTGGCTGGAAGAGCACGAGAAACAGTCTGAACTGTTAGGCGGGGCGGGCGACGTGCTGGCCAACAGCCAGGCCGATCCGTACCTCAGCCAGGCGGTGCTTGATTTACAGTTCGGTCATTCACAGCGCGTCGGGTATGATGTGGCCACTAACGTACTCAACCAGTTACAGAGCATCGGGTCGCTGCACAAGCGTCGGCCGGAACATGCCAGCCTCGGCGTGCTGCGCTCGCCGGATATTCCGTCGATTCTGGTCGAGACGGGCTTTATCAGCAACAACGGCGAAGAGCGCCTGTTGGGCAGCGACAGCTACCAGCAGCAAATTGCCGAAGCGATTTATAACGGTCTGCGCAAATACTTTGACGCGCACCCGCTGCAGTCCGCGCCGCCGGGCGGAGCAGGCCAGGTGGCCAACGCTTCGCTGCCGGGTGAGATGACCGCAACCAACTAAGGAGACGTCATGCCGATTCAGGTTCTACCGCCGCAGCTCGCGAACCAGATCGCCGCCGGTGAAGTGGTGGAACGCCCTGCATCGGTCGTGAAGGAGCTGGTTGAAAACAGCCTCGATGCGGGCGCAACCCGCATCGACATTGATATTGAACGCGGCGGGGCGAAGCTAATCCGCATTCGCGACAACGGCTGCGGCATCAAAAAAGACGAGCTGGCCCTCGCGCTGGCGCGCCACGCCACCAGCAAAATTACCTCGCTCGACGATCTGGAAGCGATTATCAGCCTCGGTTTTCGCGGCGAAGCGCTGGCCAGCATCAGCTCCGTTTCTCGCTTAATCCTCACGTCACGCACCGCTGAACAGCAGGAAGCCTGGCAGGCGTACGCCGAAGGGCGCGATATGGACGTGACGGTCAAGCCTGCGGCGCATCCGGTAGGGACGACGCTGGAAGTGCTGGATCTGTTTTACAACACCCCCGCCCGGCGCAAGTTTATGCGTACCGAAAAGACCGAATTCGGACATATCGACGAGATCATTCGCCGCATCGCGCTGGCGCGCTTTGACGTCACCATTAACCTCAGCCATAACGGCAAGGTGATGCGCCAGTACCGCGCGGTGGCGCAAGGCGGACAGAAGGAGCGCCGTCTGGGCGCAATCTGCGGGACGCCGTTCCTCGAGCAGGCGCTGGCGATCGAGTGGCAGCACGGCGATCTGGCCCTGCGCGGCTGGGTAGCCGATCCGAAGGTCAGCAGCGCGGCGTTTGCCGAGATCCAGTATTGCTACGTGAACGGGCGCATGATGCGAGACCGCCTGATTAACCACGCCATCCGTCAGGCCTGTGAAGACAAGCTGGGTGCCGACCAGCAGCCCGCGTTTGTGCTCTATCTGGAAATTGATCCACATCAGGTGGACGTCAACGTGCATCCCGCCAAGCATGAGGTGCGCTTTCATCAGTCTCGCCTGGTGCATGATTTTATTTACCAGGCCGTGGTCAGCGTTTTACAGCAGCAGGCGGAGCCCGCGCTGCCGCTGGAGCGTGAAGAAACCGCGCCTCGTTCGCTGCCGGAAAATCGCGTGGCGGCAGGGCGCAACCATTTTGCCGAACCTGCCGCGGCGCGCGAACCGGCTGCTGCGCGCTTTGCCTCCGCGGGTAGCGCGCCGCGCCCAACCGGCGCAAACTATCCGAACGCTCAGGCGGGGTATCAAAAGCAGCAGGGCGCGCTTTACCGCAAGCTGCTGGATACGCCGGCCGTCGAGCGTAAAGAGCACGTAGAGGTGCCCGCGCCAACGCTGGAAGGGCACAGCCAGAGCTTTGGGCGCGTGCTGACGATCGTCGCACCCGACATGGCGCTGCTGGAGCGCGCGGGCAAAATATGCTTGTTGGCGCTGCCCGTCGCGGAGCGCTGGCTCAAGCAGGCGCAGCTGACGCCCGGACAAAATGTGGCCTGCGCGCAGCCGCTGCTGATCCCCGTGCGCTTGAAGATATCTCCTGAAGAAATAGGGGTTTTGCAGCGCTCGCAGGCAAAACTGGCCGAAATGGGCATCGAAATCGTCCTGGAAGCGCAGCATGTGACGATTCGCGCAGTGCCTTTACCCTTACGCCAACAAAATTTACAAAACTTGATTCCTGAACTGATAGGCTACCTGGCGCAGCAAACGTCGTTTGATGCCGCCAATACCGCGCAGTGGATCGCCCGCCATCTGGCAAGCGAACACAGCCCGTGGAGCATGGCGCAGGCGATTACCGTGCTGGCTGAGGTGGAACGCCTTTGCCCGCAGCTGGTGAAATCGCCGCCGGGTGGATTATTACAACCTGTTGATTTGAAAATGGCGATGACCGCCCTGAAAGATGAGTGATGTGAGCAAGGCGAGCCTGCCTAAGGCGATTTTTTTAATGGGCCCAACGGCCTCCGGCAAAACGGCGTTAGCCATTGAGCTACGTAAAGTTTTGCCAGTAGAGTTGATTAGCGTCGATTCTGCCCTCATTTACAGGGGGATGGACATCGGTACGGCAAAGCCAGACGCAGAGGAACTGCGCGCGGCACCGCACCGTTTGCTGGACATTCTCGATCCGGCCCAGGCTTACTCCGCAGCGGATTTTCGCCGCGACGCGTTAGCCGAGATGGCCGAGATCACCGCGGCTGGACGTATTCCGCTGCTGGTGGGAGGTACCATGCTCTACTTTAAGGCGCTGCTGGAGGGGTTATCGCCCTTGCCATCGGCGGACCCGGAAGTGAGAGCTAAAATTGAACAGCAGGCGGCAGAGCAGGGTTGGGACGTATTGCACGCGCAGCTGGCAGAGATTGATCCGGTTGCCGCAGCACGGATTCATCCAAATGATCCGCAAAGGCTTTCCCGGGCACTGGAAGTTTTTTTCATTTCGGGTAAAACTTTAACGGAACTGACGCAAACGTCAGGAGACGCTCTGCCGTATCAGGTGCATCAGTTCGCTATCGCCCCGGCGAGCCGTGAACTGCTGCATCAGCGAATTGAGCAGCGTTTTCATCAGATGTTGGCTTCAGATTTTGAAGCAGAAGTGCGGGCGCTCTTTGCCCGTGGAGATTTGCATACGGACATGCCTTCCATTCGTTGTGTGGGATATCGCCAGATGTGGTCGTATCTTGAAGGTGAAATTTCATACGATGAAATGGTTTATCGAGGTGTTTGCGCCACGAGGCAGTTAGCGAAGCGCCAGATAACCTGGTTACGCGGTTGGGAGGGGGTGCACTGGTTAGACAGTGAGAAACCACAACAGGCGCTTAACGAAGTCATTCAGGTTATTGGTGATATCGCTCACTGAATGTGTACAATTGAACCGTATCGTGCGCAATTTTCAGAATCGCAAGGTTCTAAGTAGAAAACAATCATATAAGGAAAAGATAGAATGGCTAAGGGGCAATCTTTACAAGATCCGTTCCTGAACGCATTGCGTCGGGAACGTGTTCCAGTTTCTATTTATTTGGTGAATGGTATTAAGCTGCAAGGTCAAATTGAGTCTTTCGATCAGTTCGTGATCCTGTTGAAAAACACGGTCAGTCAGATGGTCTATAAGCACGCGATCTCTACTGTTGTTCCGTCTCGTCCGGTATCTCATCACAGCAATAACGCTGGCGGCGGCACTGGCAGTAACTACCATCATGGCAGCAACGCGCAGGGTTCTTCAACGCCAGCGCAGGACAGCGAAGAGACCGAATAAGGTCTTGGGCTGTTATCCACACGGGGAGCCAGGGATCCTGCGTTCCCCGCTGATCTTTTTAGAGGGTTATACGCTTGTTTGACCGTTATGATACCGGTGAGCAGGCGGTGCTGGTACACATCTATTTTTCGCAAGACAAAGATATGGAAGACCTCCAGGAGTTTGAAGCTCTGGTCTCTTCCGCCGGTGTCGAAGCAATGCAGGTGATTACCGGTAGCCGTAAAGCGCCGCACCCAAAGTATTTTGTTGGTGAAGGTAAAGCAGTTGAAATTGCGGATGCCGTAAAAGCAACCGGCGCCTCCGTCGTGTTGTTTGACCATGCGCTGTCTCCGGCTCAGGAACGTAACCTGGAAGCCCTTTGCGAATGCCGTGTTATCGATCGCACTGGCTTAATTTTAGATATTTTTGCTCAGCGTGCGCGCACCCACGAAGGGAAGCTGCAGGTTGAGCTGGCGCAGCTGCGCCATCTGGCGACGCGCCTTGTGCGCGGCTGGACCCACCTTGAAAGACAAAAGGGCGGGATCGGTTTGCGCGGTCCGGGTGAAACCCAGCTCGAAACCGACCGTCGTTTATTACGTGGCCGTATTACCCAGATCCTCTCACGTCTGGAAAGAGTTGAAAAACAGCGTGAGCAGGGACGTCGTTCGCGAACGAAAGCCGACATCCCAACGGTGTCGCTGGTGGGGTATACCAACGCCGGTAAATCCACCCTGTTTAACCAGATTACCGAAGCCCAGGTGTATGCCGCAGACCAGCTGTTTGCGACCCTGGACCCAACGCTGCGTCGCATCGACGTTGCTGACGTCGGTGAAACGGTGCTGGCGGATACCGTAGGGTTTATCCGCCATCTGCCGCACGATCTGGTGGCGGCGTTTAAAGCTACCCTGCAGGAGACGCGTCAGGCGACGCTGCTGCTGCACGTGATAGATGCAGCGGACGTGCGCGTGCAGGAGAACATCGACGCGGTAAACGTGGTGCTGGAAGAGATCGACGCCCACGAAATCCCAACGCTGTTGGTGATGAATAAAATCGATATGCTGGACGATTTTGAACCGCGTATCGAACGGGATGAAGAGAACAAACCGATTCGGGTCTGGCTTTCCGCCCAGACCGGTATTGGTGTGCCACTGCTTTTCCAGGCTTTGACAGAACGTCTTTCCGGTGAGGTAGCCCAGCACACGCTGCGCCTGCCGCCACAGGAAGGCAGGCTGCGCAGCCGGTTTTATCAGCTTCAGGCGATAGAAAAAGAGTGGATGGAGGATGACGGCAGCGTGGGGATGCAGGTGCGTATGCCGATCGTTGACTGGCGTCGCCTCTGTAAACAAGAACCTGCGCTGGCGGACTATATCGTCTGATCAGAAAGGGTAAGCCTGAAAATTCGCCCTTGCATAACAAATATGGAGCATATACATGGCGTGGAATCAGCCCGGTAATAACGGACAAGACCGCGACCCGTGGGGAAGCAGCAATAATCAAGGCGGCAACTCTGGGGGAAATGGCAACAAAGGTGGTCGCGAGAAGGGGCCACCGGATCTGGATGATATCTTCCGCAAGCTCAGCAAAAAGCTGGGTGGCCTTGGCGGAGGTAACGGGTCTGGCTCAGGTGGTAATTCCACCCAGAGTCCTCGCCCGCCAATGGGTGGCCGCGTGGTGGGCATTGTCGCCGCTGCGGTCGTTATCATCTGGGCAGCCAGCGGGTTCTACACCATTAAAGAAGCAGAGCGCGGCGTGGTGACTCGTTTCGGTAAGTTCAGCCATCTGGTTGAGCCGGGCCTGAACTGGAAACCGACGTTTATTGACGACGTCACCGCGGTCAACGTGGAGTCCGTTCGTGAGCTGGCGGCGTCCGGCGTGATGCTGACTTCTGACGAAAACGTCGTGCGCGTAGAGATGAACGTGCAGTACCGCGTGACCGATCCTGAGCGCTATCTGTTTAGCGTGACCAGCGCAGACGACAGCCTGCGTCAGGCAACCGACAGCGCCCTGCGCGGCGTGATCGGCAAATACACCATGGACCGTATCCTGACTGAAGGTCGTACCGTTATTCGTAGCGATACCCAGCGCGAGCTGGAAGAGACCATTCGTCCGTACAACATGGGTATTACCCTGCTGGACGTTAACTTCCAGGCCGCGCGTCCGCCGGAAGAGGTGAAAGCCGCGTTTGATGATGCTATTGCCGCGCGTGAAAACGAACAGCAGTACATCCGTGAAGCAGAAGCCTACACCAACGAAGTTCAGCCGCGTGCGAACGGTCAGGCGCAGCGTATTCTTGAAGAAGCGCGCGCGTATAAGACCCAGACCATTCTGGAAGCACAGGGTGAAGTGGCTCGCTTTGCGAAAATCCTGCCGGAGTATAAAGCCGCGCCGGAAATTACCCGTGAGCGTCTCTACATCGAGACCATGGAAAAAGTGCTGAGCCACACGCGTAAAGTGCTGGTCAACGACAGCAAAGGCGGAAACCTGATGGTTCTGCCGCTGGATCAGATGCTGAAAGGCGGTTCTGCACCGGCCGCGAAAGACACCAGCGGTGCGAACAACCTGCTGCGTCTGCCGCCAGCCTCAAAGGGCAGCTCCAGCGCGAACACAACGCCTTCTACGAACGATGGTGACATTATGGACCAACGCCGTGCTAACGCGCAGCGTAACGACTACCAGCGTCAGGGGGAATAAGGATGCGTAAGTCAGTTATTGCGATCATCATCATCGTACTGGTTGTACTTTATACCTCTATCTTTGTGGTGAAAGAGGGTGAGCGCGGGATCAAGTTCCAGTTCAGCAGCGTCGTGCGCGATGGCGACAAAAAGCCGCTGATCTACGAGCCAGGCCTGCACTTCAAGGTGCCGTTCATTCAGTCTGTCAAAACCCTCGACGCCCGTATCCAGACCATGGATAACCAGGCCGATCGTTTTGTCACCAAAGAGAAAAAAGACCTGATCGTTGATTCCTACATCAAATGGCGTATCAGTGACTTCAGCCGTTACTTCCTGGCAACGGGCGGCGGCGACGTTTCTCAGGCCGAAGTCCTGCTGAAGCGTAAGTTCTCTGACCGTCTGCGTTCTGAAATTGGTCGCCTGGACGTGAAAGACATCGTCACCGACTCCCGCGGTCGTCTGACCCTGGAAGTGCGCGATGCGCTGAACTCCGGTTCTGCGGGCACCGAGGACGAAGTAGAAACGCCAGCGGCGGACGATGCGATCGCCAAGGCCGCAGAGCGCGTTCAGGCTGAAACCAACGGTAACGTACCGGTGATCAACCCGAACAGTATGGCTGCGCTGGGTATCGAAGTGGTCGACGTGCGTATCAAGCAGATCAACCTGCCTGCCGAAGTGTCCGAGGCGATCTACAACCGTATGCGCGCCGAGCGTGAAGCGGTAGCCCGTCGTCACCGTTCACAGGGTCAGGAAGAGGCTGAGAAGCTGCGTGCGGCAGCGGACTATGAAGTGACCAAGACGCTGGCAGAATCTGAGCGTCAGGGCCGAATCCTGCGCGGTGAAGGTGATGCGGAAGCGGCGAAGCTGTTCGCTGATGCCTTCAGCCAGGATCCCGACTTCTACGCCTTTATCCGTAGCCTGCGTGCTTACGAGAATAGCTTCCAGAGCAACCAGGACGTAATGGTGCTCAGCCCGGACAGCGATTTCTTCCGTTATATGAAGACGCCGGCTAACGCAACGCGATAAACTCAGGCTCGTTTGAGTATTCAAACCACCGCTCTCAACGGAGCGGTGGTTTTCTTTTATGAGGAATAAAAATGAATTCAACGATCTGGCTCGCACTGGCTCTGGTTTTGGTGCTGGAAGGCCTTGGGCCGATGCTTTACCCGCGCGCCTGGCGTCGTATGATCGCGACCATGAGCGGACTTCCGGATAATATTTTGCGCCGATTTGGCGGTGGTCTTGTGGTTGCCGGTATCGTGATCTACTACATGTTGAGGAAAACGATTGGCTGATCAAAAAGTAGTCGTATTTGGCATATTTTAGGGTCAAAAAGTGCTGTATATCTGAAAAAGCGATGGTAGAATCCATTTTTAAGCAATCGGTGATTTTGAAAAAATGGGTAACAACGTCGTCGTACTGGGCACCCAATGGGGTGACGAAGGTAAAGGGAAGATTGTCGATCTTCTGACTGAACGGGCTAAATATGTTGTACGCTACCAGGGCGGTCACAACGCAGGCCATACTCTCGTAATCAACGGTGAAAAAACCGTCCTCCATCTTATTCCATCAGGCATTCTTCGCGATAACGTGACCAGCATCATCGGTAACGGCGTTGTGCTGTCTCCGGCAGCGCTGATGAAAGAGATGAAAGGCCTGGAAGACCGTGGTATCCCGGTTCGCGAGCGTCTGCTGCTCTCCGAAGCCTGCCCGCTGATCCTCGACTATCACGTAGCGCTGGACGTTGCGCGTGAAAAAGCACGCGGTGCGAAAGCGATCGGTACAACCGGCCGCGGCATCGGCCCTGCTTACGAAGACAAAGTTGCACGTCGCGGCCTGCGCGTTGGCGACCTCTTCGACAAAGCCACCTTCGCTGAAAAACTGAAAGAAGTGATGGAATATCACAACTTCCAGCTGGTGAATTTCTACAAAGCTGACGCCGTTGACTACCAGAAAGTGCTGGATGACGTCATGGCGATTGCCGATATTCTCACCGGTATGGTTGTTGATGTGTCTGACCTGCTGGACCAGGCGCGCAAGCGTGGCGATTTCGTCATGTTCGAAGGCGCGCAGGGTACGCTGCTGGACATCGACCACGGTACCTATCCGTACGTAACCTCCTCTAACACCACCGCGGGTGGCGTGGCGACCGGCTCTGGCCTGGGTCCGCGCTATGTGGACTACGTTCTGGGCATCATCAAGGCTTACTCCACGCGCGTGGGTGCGGGTCCATTCCCGACCGAGCTGTTTGATGAAACCGGCGAGTTCCTCTGCAAGCAGGGTAACGAGTTTGGCGCGACCACCGGTCGTCGTCGTCGTACCGGCTGGCTGGATGCGGTTGCCGTACGTCGTGCGGTGCAGATCAACTCCCTGTCTGGCTTCTGCCTGACCAAGCTGGACGTGCTGGACGGCCTGAAAGAAGTGAAAATCTGCGTAGGCTACCGTATGCCGGACGGCCGCGAAGTGACCACCACTCCGCTGGCTGCTGACGACTGGGAAGGCATCGAGCCAATCTACGAAACCATGCCGGGCTGGTCTGAAACCACCTTCGGCGTGAAAGAGCGTAGCGGCCTGCCGCAGGCGGCGCTGGACTACATCAAGCGTATTGAAGAACTGACCGAAGTGCCGATCGATATTATCTCTACCGGCCCTGACCGTTCTGAAACCATGATTCTGCGCGATCCGTTCGACGCTTAATCATCGTGACTGCTGGCCTGCGGGGAGACCCGTAGGCCGGATAAGCGTAGCGCCATCCGGCGACCGCTCCTGGATATCCGCTTTTTCGCCCCGTCTGTCAAATAAATTAGCCGCTAACTATCTGGCTGGTTTATCATCATTAATGAATGTCTCTGCGGTTTTACCGCGTTTTCCCTTTTTCCTGAGGTTGATGTGCAGTTAACGAGTTTCACCGATTACGGCTTACGCGCCCTGATTTATATGGCGTCGTTACCCGATGGGAAAATGACCAGTATCTCTGAGGTGACAGAGGTCTACGGTGTGTCCCGTAATCATATGGTCAAAATAATCAATCAACTTAGTCGTGCCGGATACGTTGCTGCCGTCCGCGGGAAGAATGGGGGAATTCGCCTGGGTAAACCGGCGCAGAGTATTCGCGTTGGGGACGTGGTACGCGAACTGGAACCGCTGTCTTTGGTGAACTGCAGCAGCGAGTTCTGCCACATCACCCCCGCCTGTCGTCTGAAACAGGCGCTTTCTCAGGCCGTGCAAAGTTTTCTCAAGGAACTGGATAACTACACGCTGGCCGATTTGGTTGAAGAGAATCAACCACTTTATAAATTATTGCTGGTGGAATGAAGAAGATTTCCACCGGAGCTGACAACGGAGGAACCGACATGTCACATGATCCTTTCCAGGAACGCGAAGCCGAAAAATACGCGAATCCTATCCCCAGCCGCGAGTTCATCATTGAACACTTAACCAAACGCGAAAAACCCGCCAATCGTGAAGAACTTGCCGCTGAATTAAACATTGAAGGTGAAGAGCAAATTGAAGCCCTTCGCCGCCGCCTGCGCGCGATGGAGCGCGACGGGCAGCTGGTCTTTACCCGCCGCCAGTGCTATGCGCTGCCGGAACGCCTCGACCTGCTCAAAGGTACCGTCATTGGCCACCGCGACGGCTTTGGCTTCCTGCGCGTCGAGGGCCGCAAAGACGACCTGTACCTCTCATCCGAACAGATGAAGATGTGTATCCATGGCGATCAGATCCTGGCGCAGCCGCTGGGTGCAGATCGCAAAGGCCGCCGTGAAGCGCGCGTGGTGCGCGTGCTGGTGCCAAAAACCAGCCAGATTGTCGGCCGCTACTTTACCGATGCGGGCGTGGGCTTTGTGGTGCCGGACGATAGCCGTCTGAGCTTCGACATCCTCATCCCGCCTGAAGAGGTGATGGGCGCGCGCATGGGCTTTGTGGTGGTGGTTGAACTCACCCAGCGCCCAACCCGCCGCACCAAGGCCGTCGGTAAAATCGTCGAAGTGCTCGGCGATAACATGGGCACGACGATGGCCGTGGATATGGCGCTGCGCACCCACGAAATCCCGTACGTCTGGCCGAAGGCGGTTGAAGATCAGATCGAAAGCCTGCGTGAAGAAGTGCCGGAAGAGTCCAAGGTTGGCCGCGTGGATCTGCGCTCCCTGCCGCTGGTCACCATTGATGGTGAAGACGCCCGCGACTTTGATGACGCCGTCTACTGCGAGAAAAAGCGCGGCGGCGGCTGGCGCCTGTGGGTCGCCATCGCGGACGTGAGCTACTACGTTCGCCCGAACACGCCGCTGGATAACGAAGCGCGCAGCCGCGGCACGTCGGTCTACTTCCCGTCTCAGGTTGTGCCGATGCTGCCGGAAGTGCTTTCCAACGGCCTGTGCTCCCTGAACCCGCAGGTTGACCGCCTGTGCATGGTCTGCGAAATGACCATCTCCACCAAAGGGCGCCTGACGGGCTACAAATTCTACGAAGCGGTGATGAGCTCGCACGCGCGCCTGACCTACACCAAGGTCTGGCATATGCTGCAGGGCGACCAGGAGCTGCGCGAGCAGTATGCGCCGCTGGTTAAGCACATCGAAGAGCTGCATAACCTCTATAAAACGCTGGATCAGGCGCGCGAAGAGCGCGGCGGGATCTCGTTCGAAAGCGAAGAGGCGAAGTTTATCTTCAACGCCGAGCGCCGCATTGAGCGCATCGAGCAGACCCAGCGTAACGACGCGCACAAGCTGATTGAAGAGTGCATGATCCTCGCAAACATCTCGGCGGCGCGCTTCGTTGAGAAAGCCAAAGAGCCTGCGCTGTTCCGTATTCACGATAAGCCAACAACGGAAGCCATCACGTCGTTCCGCTCCGTGCTGGCCGAGCTCGGTCTGGAACTGCCAGGCGGCAGCAAGCCGGAGCCTCGCGATTACGCCGAGCTGCTGGAATCCATCAGCGATCGTCCTGACGCGGAAATGCTGCAAACCATGCTGCTGCGCTCCATGAAGCAGGCGATTTACGATCCGGAAAACCGCGGCCACTTTGGCCTGGCGCTGCAGTCTTACGCCCACTTTACCTCGCCGATCCGCCGTTACCCGGATCTCTCCCTGCACCGCGCGATCAAGTATCTGCTGGCGCAGGAGCAGGGCCACAAGGGGAACACCACCGAAACCGGCGGCTATCACTATTCGATGGAAGAGATGCTCCAGCTCGGTCAGCACTGTTCGATGGCCGAACGCCGTGCCGATGAGGCGACGCGTGACGTGGCAGACTGGCTGAAGTGCGACTTTATGCTGGATCAGGTCGGCAACGTCTTTAAGGGCGTGATTGCCAGCGTGACCGGCTTTGGCTTCTTCGTGCGTCTGGACGAGCTGTTCATCGACGGCCTGGTGCACGTTTCCAGCCTCGATAACGACTACTACCGCTTTGACCAGGTGGGCCAGCGCCTGATTGGCGAATCCGGTGGGCAGACCTACCGCCTGGGCGACCGCGTGGAAGTGAAGGTCGAAGCCGTGAATATGGACGACCGCAAGATCGACTTCAGCCTGATCTCCAGCGAGCGCGCGCCGCGTAACGTCGGCAAAACCGAGCGTGAGAGAGCGAAAAAAGGCGGTAACGGCAACGGTAATGGTAAATCCGGTGGAAAACGCCGTCAGGCGGGCAAGAAGGTAAACTTCGAGCCGGACAGCGCGTTCCGCGGTGAAAAGAAGAAAAAGCCGAAGGCCGAAAAGAAAGAGGCCCGCTCGGCGAAAAAACCTTCCGCCAAAACGCAGAAAATAGCCGCGGCCACCAAAGCAAAACGCGCAGCGAAGAAACAGCAGGCGGAGTAAAATACCCCTCACCCTGACCCTCTCCCTGGCGGGAGAGGGAAAATGCATATTATGAGAACCATCAATGAGTGAAATGATTTACGGCATCCACGCGGTGCAGGCCCTGCTGGAGCGCGCACCGGAGCGTTTTCAGGAAGTGTTTATTCTGAAAGGGCGTGAAGACAAGCGTCTGATGCCGCTGATCCACGCGCTGGAAGCGCAGGGCGTGGTGATCCAGCTGGCGAACCGCCAGTTTCTGGACGAGAAAAGCGAAGGTGCGGTGCACCAGGGCATTATTGCCCGCGTGAAGCCGGGCCGCCAGTATCAGGAAAACGATCTGCCGGATCTGATCGCCGAGCTGGATAACCCGTTCTTCCTGATCCTTGACGGCGTGACCGATCCGCACAACCTCGGCGCGTGCCTGCGCAGCGCCGACGCGGCGGGCGTCCATGCGGTGATCGTGCCGAAAGATCGCTCCGCGCAGCTGAACGCAACGGCCAAGAAAGTGGCCTGCGGCGCGGCGGAAAACGTTCCGCTGATCCGCGTGACCAACCTGGCGCGCACCATGCGCCTGCTGCAGGAAGAGAACATCTGGATCGTCGGCACTGCCGGTGAAGCGGATCATACGCTGTACCAGAGCAAAATGACCGGCCGCCTGGCGCTGGTGATGGGTGCGGAAGGTGAAGGCATGCGTCGCCTGACGCGCGAGCACTGCGACGAGCTGATTAGCATCCCGATGGCGGGCAGCGTGTCGTCCCTGAACGTCTCCGTTGCGACGGGCATCTGCCTGTTTGAAGCGGTGCGCCAGCGTAGTTGATTTTCGCCCGGTGGCGCTTCGCTTACCGTGCCTACGGTTTTGTAGGCCGGGTAAGGCGAAGCCGCCACCCGGCAAAACAACCTCACTCCTCTAACGACCGCAAATGGTCATCCTTCCTGAGCGTCATCAGCGCCACGATACTCACCACCGCCGTCGCCATCACGTAATAGGCCGGAATATCCAGGTTCCCCGTCTCTTTAATCAGCCCGGTAATGAACAGACCCGCGCAGCCCGAGAAGATCGCGTTCGACAGAGAATAGGCCAGGCCAAGCCCGGTATAGCGCACCCGCGTCGGGAACATCTCTGAGAGCATGGCAGGCCCCGGCCCCGCCAGCATGCCCACCAGGCCACCCGCAATCAGCACCACGAGCGCCTTCACCGCCAGCGTGCTGGACTCCGCCTGCAGCACTTTCAGCAGCGGCAGGGCGAGAACCAGCAGCAGCACGGTGGCGACGATCATCACCGTGCGGCGGCCTATTTTGTCGCTGAGCATGCCCGACGGAATAATGGTGAGCGCAAATCCGATGTTCGAAATCACCGCAATCAGCAGCGCCTGGTTAAACCCGGTATGCAGCGCCGACTGCAGGTAGGTTGGCATGATCACCAGATAGGTATATCCCGCCGCAGACCACACCATCACGCGGCCAATGCCCATCGCGATCGCGCTGAGCGTGGCCGCGGTCGTGGCCTGAGCGGCGACCGGCTTTTCCTGCTGGAGCACAAAGCTTGGCGTCTCCTCCATGCTGACCCGCAACCACAGCGCCACCGCCCCCATCGGCAGCGCCATGAAAAACGGGATGCGCCAGCCCCAGTCGTGCAGCGCGTCCGGCGTGAGCAGGGCGGAGAGCAGCGCCACAATGCCTGCGCCTGCCAACAGCCCCAGCGCCACGGTAAAGGACTGCCACGCGCCGTACAGGCCGCGCCTGCCGCGCGGGGCGAACTCCGTCATCAGCGAAACCGCGCCGCCGTATTCCCCGCCGGCGAAAAGCCCCTGCAGGATGCGCAGCAGCGTGATAATCAGCGGCGCGGCAATACCAATGCTGGCGTAAACCGGCACCACCCCGATGGCCGCGGTGGCCAGCGTCATCAGCACCAGCACGATAATCAGCGTCGGCTTGCGGCCAATTCTGTCGCCGATGCGGCCAAACACCACCGCGCCCAGCGGGCGGAAAAAGAAGGCAATTGCGAACGAGGCGTAGGTGAGGATCAGGCTCGTCAGGCCAGACTCCCCTTCAAGCTGGAAGAAATTTTTCGCAATCACGGTTGCCAGAAAACCGTAGACCGCAAACTCATACCACTCGATAAAGTTCCCAATGGAGCCGGCAATTAACGCGCGCTTGTGCGCGTCCGGCGCACGGTGTGATGGTTGCATGGCGTGCCTCGCAGAAGAGAGTAAGAATAAATTATTCAACATAAATGACAGCGTGAAATAGTTTATTCTTATGTTATGTGAGCTATTTCACGATTGATTTCAGCGAGATTGCCATGGTGTGACCGTACTCCCATGCAGCGTGAATCCCCCCTGTCCATACTTATCTTCATTGCCATTGAAGGAGGGAGACAGCATGCACTGGCAGACACACACCGTTTTTAATCAACCCGCGCCGCTTTCTAATAGCAATCTTTTCCTCTCCGACTGCGCCCTGCACGACGCGATTGCCCGGGAAGGGGCTGAGTGGGACAGGGAGCTGCTGGCCAGCATCGGCCAGCAGCTGGGCACCGCGGAGTCGCTGGAGCTTGGCAGGCTGGCGAACGTCAACCCACCGGAGCTGCTGCGCTATGACGCGACGGGTGAACGGCTGGACGACGTGCGTTTTCATCCGGCGTGGCACCTGCTGATGCAGGGGCTTTGCGCGAACCGGGTGCACAACCTGCCGTGGGAGGAGGAGGCGCGCAGGGGATCGTTTGTCGCCAGAGCCGCGCGCTTCGTGCTGCATGCTCAGGTTGAGGCGGGCACGCTCTGCCCCATCACCATGACCTTCGCCGCCACGCCGCTGCTTTTGCAGTCGCTGCCTAAACCGTTCCACGGCTGGCTGACGCCGCTTCTTAGCGACCGCTACGACCCGCACTTTGCCCCCGGCGGGCAGAAGCGCGGCCTGCTTATCGGCATGGGGATGACGGAAAAGCAGGGCGGATCCGACGTGCTGAGCAACACCACCAAAGCGGAAAAAACCGCTGACGGCAGCTATCGGCTGGTGGGGCACAAATGGTTTTTCTCGGTACCGCAAAGCGATGCGCATCTCGTGCTGGCGCAGGCGAAAGGCGGCCTCTCCTGCTTTTTTGTGCCGCGCTTTTTACCCGACGGGCAGCGCAACGCGGTGCGGCTGGAGCGGCTGAAGGACAAGCTCGGCAACCGCTCAAACGCCAGCAGCGAAGCCGAGTTTCTGGACGCCTCCGGCTGGCTGCTGGGGGAAGAGGGCGAAGGCGTGCGGCAAATCCTCAAAATGGGCGGGCTGACGCGCTTTGACTGCGCGCTCGGCAGCCACGGGCTTATGCGCCGGGCGCTCTCCGTGGCGCTGTATCACGCCCACCAGCGGCAAACGTTCGGCAAGAACCTGATCGACCAGCCGCTGATGCGCGAGGTGCTCAGCCGGATGGCGCTAATGATGGAGGGGCAAACCGCGCTGCTGTTCCGTCTTGCCCGGGCGTGGGACAGGCGGGACGACGCCCGGGAGGCCGCGTGGGCCAGGCTGTTTACGCCGGTGGCGAAATACGGCGTGTGCAAGGCGGGTATCCCCTTTGTCGCCGAGGCGATGGAGGTGCTGGGGGGAATCGGCTACTGCGAGGAGAGCGAGCTTCCGCGCCTGTACCGCGAAATGCCGGTCAACAGCATCTGGGAAGGGTCGGGAAACATCATGTGCCTGGACGTGCTGCGCGTGCTGGCGAAGCAGCCGGGCATTCTCGAACTGCTTGCCGAAGATTTCGCGCAGGTGAAGGGGCAGGATCGGCACTTCGACCGTAGCTGGCGGCAGCTGCAGCAAAAGCTGCGCAAGCCGCAGGAGGCGCAGGGCCGGGAGATCGCCCAGCAGCTGTTTTTGCTGGGCGCGGGAAGCCAGATGCTGCGGCACGCATCGCCGCCGGTGGCGCAGGCGTGGTGCCGCATGATGCTCGATACCCGCGGCGGTACGCTGCTGAGCACGCAGGTGCAAAACGATCTGCTGCTGCGCGCCACGGGCGGCGTGGGTTAGCCCTTCAGCTGGAAAAGGCTCACCAGCTGGGTGAGGTGCGAGCCTTTCTCACGCAGGGTTTGCGCGGTTTGCTCGCTGCGCGATACGCGGTCGGCGTTGATATGCGACGCTTCGCCGATGTGCGCCATCGCGAGATTTACCTGGCCGATCCCCGCGGACTGTTCGCGCGAGGCGTGGTTAATCTCCGTAACCAGCTGGCTGATGTTGTCGATGTGAACGATGATGTCGTCCATCGCCAGGCGCGTTTGCTCGGAGAGGGCATGACCCTCGCTGACCTTATTGAGCGTGTCGCCAATCAGCTGTTCAATCTCTTTAACCGCATTGGCGCTGCGTGCCGCCAGGGCGCGAACTTCCTGCGCCACCACGGCGAAGCCCTTGCCGTGCTCGCCCGCCCGCGCCGCTTCTACCGCGGCGTTGAGCGCCAGGATGTTGGTCTGGAAGGCGATAGACTCAATCACGCGGGTGATATCTTCGATGCGTTTAGAGGCGTCGCGAATGTCGTCCATCGTGGCGACGGCGTGCGTAACCGTCTTGCCGCCCTGGTGCACCGCGCGCGAGGTTTCGCCGACCAGCACCTGGGTTTGCTCCATGTTCGCCGCGTTCTGCTGCACGGTCGCGGAGAGTTGCTCCATGCTGGCGGACGTCTCCTCGACGCTGCTGGCCTGCTTGTTGATCTGCTCCGAGATCTCCCCGCTGGCGGAGGCCAGCGCGCGGGTGCCGGTATGAATATCGCCCGCCGCCTCGCGGACCTGCAGCACGATTTTTTGCAGCCCTTCGCCGATGCCGTTGATCGCCGCGACCAGCTGACCCACCTCGTCCTCGCGCTCCACGGGCAGGTTGGCCCGCAGATCGCCTTCGGCATACCGGCGGGCGAGATGAATAACCTTTTGCAGCGGGCGCGTCAGCATCCGTCGAATAATCACGACGAACAGGCCCGCAAACAGGGCGGATAACACCGCGCCAGCCAGCAGGAAGCGATCGCGCAGGGCGTTCACGTTTGCGAGCAGCACCGATTTATCCACTTCTCCCACGATGGTCCAGTTCCAGCCCGGAAGCGGGGTGTAGGCCATCTTTAGCGTGCGGCCGTCCTCGCTTGTTCGCTCAAGCGTGCCGGAAGTGTCGCTCAGAAGCCGCTGCTGCGTTGCCGCATCCCACTCCGGCAGCTTGCCCTCTTCGCTGGCGTGGAACAGGTATTGCCCGCGCGTTTTCCCGTTGCCGCGATCCAGCACAAAGAAATGACCGCTCTCGCCGAGGCGGCGGCTAAGGATCTTCTCCCGCATCACGTTCCAGGAGTGGGTGATATCTACCCCGACGAAGATAATGCCGATGATCTGCCCGTCGCGATTTTTAACCGGCTGGTACTGGGTGATGTAGCGTTTGCCAAACAGCAGCGCCAGGCCGCGATACACGTCGCCTTTGTTCATGGCGCTGTATGCCGGGCTGGCGGTGTCTAAAACGGTCCCCATTGCCCTGTCGCCATTCTCTTTGCGCAGCGACGTTGCCACCCGGACAAAATCATTGCCGCTGCGCACGAACAGCGTAGAGATCGCCCCCGTTCGGCTCAGAAAGTCGTCGGAAAGCGCGTTGTTTTCGTGCAGCTCGGTTTCGCCGCCCTTCAGCAGCGGAACGTCTATCCCGCTAATGGCTTTGCGCTGGCTGGCATCGACGGTGAGGGGCTGAGGTAAAAACGTGGTGAACAGGCGGGTATAGCTTTCAACCTCTTCGCTCAGGCTGGTATTGAACATTTCAACCATGTCGACCATGCCGCTGGACTGGTTATGCAGATCTTCAACCGCGAGGGTTTCAAGCTGCTGGCTGGCCTTCTGGCTGAGCAGCAGGGTGAAAAGCAGGAAAAGAATAGCGACGCTTGCGCCGGTCAGCAGCGAGAGCTTTGCGCCTAGGCCCGCGCGGCGAAAAAAAGTGATCATAAATTGCTCATTATTGAAAAGGGATGGCTCTTCAACGGCAGGGCGGGGATAACATTTATCTGCTTAATGTAACTAAATGTTACATGTCTGTTTTGGAAGGGTTTATAGGCTGGTGGATATGTTACGGAAATCAAAAAGCCACTATAAATCCGTGGCTTTTATCGTGATGCCTTAGGCATAGAGAATGGCCTGTACCCGCCAGCGATCGTCATGGTTATCCTCCTGCATCTGAATGATGCGATACCAGGATGCACCCTGCTCATCCGCTTTTAATGCCACTACGCGTTCTACGTCCTGCGGGCTCCCCGAAATGTTATTCACGGAGATCTGACCGATTTCGTTAAGGCCAGTCACGCAGTCAGCGCTGGCAAATTCCGCCGACTGTGCGGTTGTGCTCACCAGGCCAGCTGAGAGCAAGAGAGTGGTCAAAGCAAGAGTTCGTTTCATCGTCAGCTCCATTTCACATTTCTCCGGTATCCGCCGGGCAATCCTTCGCAAATAAACTCACTTCCATCAGCGTGGGCATGGAGTTTATTGTGGACAGGAAAATGTCTATGGACGCAAAGCAGTGTAAATGTCGTTCAAATCATGACCGTTATTTGCGGTACAAAATGGCTTGTGAATACCACTGTCCCGTAATGATGGTTTCATCGACCATGACGATGACGTAATAATCTGCTTTTGCTGCGACGGCCTGTGCTTTAATTGCCTCTTCTGCGTCGTCCGGAGAACCCCGAACCATCGCGGAGACAGATCCGATCCGCTGTAGCCCTTCCGTCTGATTACGACGAATTTCCTGCGGACGATCGGTGGCCGGTGGCGCAGGCTGCGGTGTTCCCTGAAGAACCTGACAGCCACTGAGCACAGAGACAAGCATAAAAGCGGCAAACCTACGCATAACCATATCTCTTTTCCTGATAGCCATAGTGTAGTTGTCTGTGAATTTAGTTTTGGGGGAATGTTCCCGAAGTGTTATCTGGGGCGTGTATTTCGAATGAAAATAGCGTGAAACCGTAACCCAGTTCTCAACATTATGAATCATCCATTAACAGAGGATAGACAATGATTGAACTCGAAACGCGACGCCTCGGCAATCATGACATTTTGCATGCATTCCCGGCGGGAAAACGTGAGCAGCCGCTGCCCGCGGTGCTTTTCTATCATGGATTTACCTCTTCAAAGCTGGTCTATAGCTATTTTGCCGTTGCGCTGGCGCAGGCCGGTTTTCGCGTGGTGATGCCGGATGCGCCCGATCATGGCGCCCGGTTTGCGGGCAATGAACGGGCCCGGCTGGGGCAGTTCTGGCAAATTCTTTACGGTAGCCTGACCGAGTTTAGCGGGCTGCGCGACGCGCTTTATGAGGCCGGGCTGGTGGCGGATAACCGTCTGGCCGTGGCGGGGGCGTCGATGGGCGGCATGACGGCGCTGGGTATTATGACGCGCCACCCTGAGGTGAAATCCGTGGCCTGCCTGATGGGGTCGGGCTATTTTACCTCGCTGTCAAAAACGCTATTTCCGCCTCAGGAACCGGAAGGCATTGAGCCGCGGCTTGCGGAATGGGACGTTGAGAACGCGTTGCCAGCGCTGGCCGACCGCCCGCTTTTTCTGTGGCACGGTGAAGAGGATGACGTTGTACCGGCAGGGGAAACGCTCCGGCTGCAGCAGGCGCTGCAACGTGCAGGTCTGGATAGCAATCTCACCTGCTTATGGGAAGCGGGCGTACGCCACCGCATTACGCCCGCGGCGCTGGATGCCACGGTAGCGTTTTTTCGCCAGCACCTCTAAACGCGCAATACCGTGACGCCCTGACTTTCGAGCTTCTGCAGGATCTCAGGGTTCGCTTTTTTACCGGTAATGACCATGTTGATCTGCTCTGCCCGGCTGAACAGCATGCCGGCGCGCTCGCCCACCTTGCTGCTGTCGACCAGCACCACGAGCTTGCCCACAACGTTCAGCATGTTCTGTTCCGCCATCGCGGTGAGCATATCGGTTTTGTACAGTCCATCCGTAGTCAGCCCCTTGCCGCTGGTAAACATCCAGTGCCCGGCATAAAGCGTGTTTTCGCTGTCCTGAGGACTAAGGGTGATCGAGTGGCTCTTGTTGTACTGGCCGCCCATGATCACCACGCTCTCATGTTCCTGATCGATAAGGTAGTTCGCCAGCGGCAGGTAGTTAGTGATGATTTGCACCGGCTTGCCGCACATTTCCCGCCCCAGCAGAAAGGCCGTTGAGCCGCAGTTGATCACCACGCTTTCACCGGGGTTCACCAGCTGCGATGCGGCGCGGGCGATGCGGACTTTCTCATCGTGGTTCTGCGCCTGATGGATGTTCATCGGCGTCCAGCGCGGGCGCTGCTGGCTGATGGCTTCCGCCCCGTTGCGGACTTTTTTGAGCTTGCCGCTTTCGTCCAGCTTGTTGATATCCCGCCGCGCCGTCGCTGGGGAAATTCCTAAGCGTTCTATTACCTTCTCAACGGTGACAAACCCTGTCTGCGCCAGGAGTTCCAGTAAAATTTGATGCCGTTGCGCTTCCGTCATGAGCTATTCCGATAAGAATTGATTTGAAAAGATAATATTTGAAATAGCATGAAATTACTAAGATAAATATGTCATCGCCAGGCGGGGTGCCTGGCGAGTGAGCATAACGATTAGAGGAATGACTTGAACGGCAGGTCTGGTTCAATGGTGAAGCAATCATCGAAGCCGCGCGGATAGTGATACTCGAAGTTATCTTTATCCAGAGGCCAGGTGAACTTACCGCCAACCTGCCAGATAAACGGCTTGAAGCCATACTTCAGGCGGTCTTTCTTCATCTCCCACAGCACGCGGATCTCCTGCGGATCGGCCTGGAAGTTTGACCAGATATCATGGTGGAACGGGATCACCACCTTGGTGTTCAGCGCTTCAGCCATGCGCAGCATATCCGCGCTGGTCATTTTGTCCGTAATACCGCGCGGGTTCTCGCCGTAGGAGCCCAGCGCCACGTCGATCTGATGTTCGTTACCGTGCTTCGCATAGTAGTTCGAGTAGTGTGAATCACCGCTGTGATACAGGGAACCGCCCGGCGTTTTGAACAGATAGTTCACCGCGCGCTCGTCCATACCGTCCGGCAGCACGCCCGCGGCTTTTTGATCGGCCGGCAGGGTAATGAGCGCGGTACGGTCAAATGCATCCAGCGCGTGGATCTCAATGTCTTTGATTTTCACCACGTCGCCCGGCTTCATTACGATGCAGCGCTCTTTCGGTACGCCCCAGCCGATCCACAGATCCACGCAGGTTTGCGGCCCAATGAACGGCACCGTGTCAGGGCAGTTTTGCATGACCGCAGCCGCGACGTTTACGTCGATGTGATCGTTATGATCGTGCGTCGACAGCACGGCATCAATCTGACGAATGGCAAACGGATCGAGCACGAATGGCGTAGTGCGCAGGTTTGGCTGCAGCTTCTCAACCCCCGCCATGCGCTGCATCTGATGTCCTTTTTTCATCAGCGGATTGCCGTGGCTCTGTTTACCGGTGCCGCACCAGAAGTCGACGCAAATATTGGCTCCGCCTTCTGATTTCAACCAGATGCCGGTGCAGCCCAGCCACCACATAGCGAAAGTGCCTGGCGCGACTTTTTCCTGCTCAATTTCTTCGTTCAGCCAGCTACCCCATTCCGGGAAAGTGCTCAGAATCCATGACTCACGGGTGATGGTGTTCACTTTACTCATCGTTTTGACTCCTGGTTTTAATCAAAAGTAATCATTTGGTGATTTGTTGTGATTAATGCTGGCACTCTTTTGATTGCTTTGCAATGGCTAAATAGCGGAATTTTAGTCGTCTCATGTCACGGTTGCATGAGGGAAACTGTGTTAATGCATTCGGTGTTATTGATTAACTATATGAATTACATCATGTAATTGGCGTGGTTTTGTTGTGATTGAAAATCATTATTAACGGCAGGGAAATAAATTGCGTGATGCGTCACAAATAATCATATTTAATCTTGTGGTGATTATTTGTGATTAATAGAGTGATGACACCAACCGCACGGGGAGTGCACCTCGTGTCATCATTTTCTGGAGAGAGTTATGGAGATCCTCTACAACGTCTTTACCGTGTTCTTTAATCAGGTAATGACCAATGCCCCACTGTTACTGGGCATCGTGACGTGTCTGGGCTACATCCTTCTGCGTAAAAGCGTCAGCGTCATTATCAAAGGCACCATCAAAACCATCATTGGCTTTATGCTGCTTCAGGCCGGGTCGGGCATTCTGACCAGCACGTTCAAGCCCGTCGTCTCCAAAATGTCCGAAGTGTATGGCATCAACGGCGCAATCTCTGACACCTACGCCTCCATGATGGCGACCATCGATCGCATGGGCGATGCCTACAGCTGGGTGGGCTATGCGGTCCTGCTGGCGCTGGCGCTGAATATCATTTATGTGCTCCTGCGCCGCATTACCGGCATTCGCACCATCATGCTGACCGGCCACATTATGTTCCAGCAGGCGGGGCTGATTGCGGTTTCCCTCTATATCTTCGGCTACTCAATGTGGACGACGATTATCTTCACCGCGGTGATGGTGTCGCTCTACTGGGGCATTACCTCCAACATGATGTATAAGCCGACCCAGGAAGTGACCGACGGTTGCGGTTTCTCCATCGGCCACCAGCAGCAGTTCGCGGCCTGGATTGCCTATAAGGTCGCGCCTTACCTCGGGAAAAAAGAGGAGAGCGTTGAAGATCTTAAGATGCCGGGCTGGCTGAATATCTTCCACGACAACATCGTCTCCACAGCGATTGTGATGACCATCTTCTTTGGCGCCATCCTTCTCTCCTTCGGCATTGACGTTGTGCAGGCGATGGCGGGTAAAACGCACTGGACGATCTACATCCTGCAGACCGGTTTCTCCTTCGCGGTGGCGATCTTTATCATCACCCAGGGCGTGCGCATGTTCGTGGCTGAGTTGTCTGAAGCCTTCAACGGCATCTCCCAGCGCCTGATCCCTGGCGCAGTGCTGGCGATTGACTGCGCGGCAATCTATAGCTTTGCGCCAAACGCCGTGGTCTGGGGCTTTATGTGGGGCACCATCGGCCAGCTGATTGCGGTGGGCATTCTGGTGGGCTGCGGTTCTTCCATCCTGATTATTCCCGGCTTTATCCCGATGTTCTTCTCTAACGCCACCATCGGCGTCTTTGCTAACCACTTCGGCGGCTGGCGCGCGGCGCTCAAAATCTGCCTCGTTATGGGCATGATTGAAATCTTCGGCTGCGTGTGGGCGGTCAAGCTCACCGGCATGAGCGCCTGGATGGGCATGGCGGACTGGTCAATTCTGGCACCGCCAATGATGCAGGGCTTTGTCTCCATCGGCGCCATCTTTATGGCCGTCATCATCCTGATATCACTGATTTATATGTTCTTCGCGGGCCGTTCGCTGCGCGCTGAAGAAGATGCGGAAAAACAAACAGCAGAAGTTTCTGCTCATTAAGGAGTTTCGATTATGACCGTACGTATCCTGGCCGTGTGTGGCAATGGGCAAGGTAGCTCCATGATCATGAAGATGAAAGTGGATCAGTTTTTAACGCAGTCAAACATCGACCACACGGTAAACAGCTGCGCGGTGGGTGAATACAAAAGTGAACTGAACGGCGCGGATATCATCATCGCCTCTACCCACATCGCCGGTGAGATTTCCGTAACAGGCAACAAATACGTGGTGGGCGTGCGCAACATGCTGTCGCCTGCGGATTTCGGCCCAAAACTGCTGGAAGTGATCAAAGAGCATTTCCCGCAGGACGTGAAGTAAGGACGCCACATGAAATTACGTGATTCGCTGGCACAGAATAACTCAATTCTTTTGCAGGCAGAGGCCAGCACCTGGCAGGAAGCGGTCAAGCTGAGCGTCGATCTTCTGGTCAAGGCCGACGTTGTTGAGCCGCGCTATTACCAGGCCATTCTTGATGGCGTTGCGCAGCACGGTCCCTATTTTGTGATTGCGCCAGGCCTGGCGATGCCGCATGGCCGCCCGGAAGAGGGCGTCAAAAAAACCGGCTTTGCGCTGGTGACGCTGAAAACGCCTCTGGTGTTTAACCATGAGGATAACGACCCGGTCGATATTCTCATCACCATGGCGGCCGTTGATGCCAATACCCATCAGGAAGTCGGCATTATGCAGATCGTGAATCTGTTTGATGACGAAGCCAACTTTGACCGTTTACGCGCCTGCCGCACCGAGCAGGAAGTCCTGGATTTAATCGATCACGCCACTGCGGCGGCTGTTTAAGAAGGAATTGAAAATGTCATTACCAATGTTGCAGGTCGCGCTGGATAACCAGACTCTGTCTCACGCTTACGAAACCACCCGCCTGATTGCGGAAGAAGTCGACATCATCGAAGTCGGCACCATTCTGTGCGTGGGCGAAGGCGTTCGCGCCGTACGCGACCTGAAGGCGCTTTATCCGCACAAAATCGTGCTGGCGGATGCCAAAATCGCGGACGCGGGCAAAATTCTCTCCCGCATGTGTTTTGAAGCCAACGCCGACTGGGTCACCGTCATCTGCTGCGCGGATATCAACACCGCCAAAGGCGCGCTGGACGTGGCAAAAGAGTTCAACGGCGACGTGCAGATTGAGCTGACCGGCTTCTGGACCTGGGAGCAGGCGCAGGAGTGGCGCGATGCGGGCATCCAGCAGGTGGTTTACCACCGCAGCCGCGACGCGCAGGCCGCAGGCGTGGCGTGGGGCGAAGCGGACATCAGCGCGATTAAGCGTCTGGCGGATATGGGCTTTAAGGTCACCGTCACCGGCGGTCTGGCGCTCGAAGATCTGCCGCTGTTCCAGGGCATTCCTATTCACGTCTTTATCGCTGGTCGTAGCATTCGCGACGCCGCGTCTCCGGTGGAAGCGGCGCGTCAGTTTAAACGCTCTATCGCTCAGCTTTGGGGTTAAGGAGCGGCTATGTTGTCAAAACAGGTCCCGCTAGGCATCTATGAAAAGGCACTCCCCGCGGGGGAGTGCTGGCTGGAGCGGTTGCAGCTGGCGAAACAGCTGGGTTTCGATTTTGTCGAAATGTCGGTAGATGAAACCGATGAGCGCCTGTCTCGCCTCGACTGGAGCCGGGAGCAGCGCCTGGCGCTGGTGAGCGCGGTGGCGGAAACCGGCGTGCGCATACCGTCCATGTGCCTCAGCGCCCACCGTCGCTTCCCGCTGGGAAGTGAAGATGATGCCGTGCGCGCTCAGGGGCTGGAGATCATGCGCAAAGCCATTCGCTTCGCGCAGGACGTGGGCATTCGCGTGATCCAGCTTGCGGGTTACGACGTTTACTATCAGGAAGCGAATGACGAAACGCGCCGCCGCTTCCGTGACGGCCTGAAAGAGAGCGTCGATATGGCAAGCCGGGCGCAGGTGACGCTGGCGATGGAAATCATGGACTACCCGCTCATGAACTCTATCAGCAAGGCGCTGGGCTATGCGCACTACCTGAACAACCCGTGGTTCCAGCTTTATCCCGACATCGGCAACCTGTCGGCATGGGATAACGACGTTCAGATGGAGCTACAGGCAGGCATCGGACATATTGTGGCGGTTCACGTCAAAGATACCCGTCCGGGCGTGTTCAAAAACGTTCCGTTCGGCACCGGGGTGGTGGATTTCGAACGGTGCTTCCAGACGCTTAAACAGACAGGCTATTGCGGGCCATATCTGATTGAGATGTGGAGCGAAACGTCGGACGACCCGGCAGCGGAAGTGGCGAAGGCGCGCGATTGGGTGCGCGAGCGCATGGCGCGGGCTGGATTGCTGGAGGCAGAACATGCAGACGCTTAAGCAGCAGGTTTTTGAAGCCAATATGGATCTACCGCGCTATGGCCTGGTGACCTTCACCTGGGGCAACGTCAGCGCCATCGATCGCGCTCAGGGGCTGGTCGTGATTAAGCCGAGCGGCGTTGCCTACGACACCATGACCGTGGACGATATGGTCGTCGTGGATCTGGAAGGGAAGGTTGTCGACGGCAAGTGGCGTCCTTCTTCCGATACGGCCACGCATCTGGCGCTGTATCGGCGTTATCCCTCTCTGGGCGGGGTGGTGCATACGCACTCCACGCACGCCACCGCCTGGGCACAGGCCGGGCTGGCGGTTCCGGCGCTGGGGACGACGCACGCGGACTACTTCTTTGGCGACATCCCCTGCACGCGCGCATTAACGCAGGCCGAAGTGGAGGGCGAATACGAGCTCAACACCGGCAAGGTCATCATTGAAACGCTGGGTGAGCGCGAGCCGCTGCATACGCCGGGAATTGTGGTGTATCAGCACGGTCCGTTCGCCTGGGGGAAAGATGCGCACGATGCGGTGCATAACGCGGTCGTGCTGGAAGAGGTGGCGCGAATGGCGTGGATCGCTCGCGGCATTAACCCCCAGCTCCAGAGCATCGATGATTACCTGATGAACAAGCATTTCATGCGTAAGCATGGTCCGAACGCTTACTACGGGCAGAAGTGAAAAAAGTGCTCTGGAATACCAAAAAAGTTGTAACCGGTAGGTATTTCAGGGCCATTCATGTAAAAAAAAGCCCCCGGGCAGGGGGCGAATTTCACTATGGCTCTCTTTCTTCGTTGGCTTTCCTGGTGCTAGCGTAAAATTATTGGTAGATATCTGCACTGGCGTGCATATTGCCGTTGCTGCCGGGTTCACGCATTAAGATGACGTGATAATAGGTTGCGCCCCGGGCATCGGTTTCTTGATTAAGCGCTTGATCTGCCTCGCTTTCAGTGGCGAAATTATGATTAATGTAGATTACGCCTAAGCTTTGCACATCATCCATGTTCCTGGCCTGACGGCCGTCTATCTTGATGGCTGCCATCGCGTTTGCGCTGAGCAAAAGTGCAGCCATAACGGCAATTGCGATTTTTTTCATGATATACGCTCCACGACTGCGTGCTGTGTGACGGTGATTGCTCTCCTTTTGTATCGGATGGGCTTTGGTTAAAGTGTAACCGCTTCTCTGGCCGGGAATGCTGACCATTTCTGATGCTGTTGTTCAAAAAAACAACGCTTCCTGATGTGATTAATTTTAAATCACCCACTTAGACCCGCTTTGCGCTTAGTGCGAATTATTTGTGCAATCAGCTTGAGTTTCCCGGGGCGCGCAAGTATTATGACGCGTCAATTTTTCGGCCGACCTTTAACACGTTCCTTGCCTCCCCGGGCCTCGGCTGACCCAGACAGGAGGCTGAATAATCCGTAAGGAGCAATTCGATGCGTCATTACGAAATCGTTTTTATGGTCCATCCTGACCAGAGCGAACAGGTTCCGGGCATGATCGAGCGCTACTCTGCTGCCATCACTGGTGCAGAAGGTACGATCCACCGTCTGGAAGACTGGGGCCGCCGTCAGCTGGCTTACCCGATCAACAAACTGCACAAAGCACACTACGTTCTGATGAACGTTGAAGCGCCGCAGGAAGTGATCGATGAGCTGGAAACTACCTTCCGCTTCAACGATGCCGTTATCCGCAGCATGGTTATGCGTACCAAAAACGCAGTGACCGAAGCATCTCCGATGGTTAAAGCGAAAGACGAGCGCCGTGAGCGTCGCGATGATTTCGCAAACGAAACCGCAGATGATTCTGATGCTGGGGATTCTGAAGAGTAATTTCTGATGACCAACCGTCTGGTGTTGTCCGGTACCGTGTGCAGGACCCCCCTTCGAAAGGTCAGCCCATCAGGAATTCCGCATTGCCAGTTCGTGCTTGAGCATCGTTCTGTGCAAGAGGAAGCCGGGTTTCACCGGCAGGCGTGGTGCCAAATGCCCGTTATTATTAGCGGACACGAAAACCAGGCCATTACTCACAGTATAACGGTCGGTAGCGCAGTAATCGTTCAGGGGTTCATTTCTTGCCACAAGGCAAAGAACGGCCTGAGCAAAATGGTTCTGCATGCCGAGCAGATTGATTTGATAGATTCTGGAGACTAGCCATATGGCACGTTATTTCCGTCGTCGCAAGTTCTGCCGTTTCACCGCGGAAGGCGTTCAAGAGATCGACTATAAAGATATCGCAACGCTGAAAAACTACATCACCGAAAGCGGTAAGATTGTCCCAAGCCGTATCACCGGTACTCGTGCAAAATACCAGCGTCAGCTGGCTCGCGCTATCAAACGCGCTCGCTACCTGTCCCTGCTGCCGTACACTGATCGTCATCAGTAATCGGGCACGGTCCATTAATACGACTTTAAGAGGATAAGGTAATGCAAGTTATTCTGCTTGATAAAGTAGCAAACCTGGGCAGCCTGGGTGATCAGGTTAACGTTAAAGCGGGTTACGCACGTAACTTCCTGGTTCCACAGGGTAAAGCTGTTCCAGCTACTAAGAAAAACGTAGAGTTTTTCGAAGCACGTCGTGCTGAACTGGAAGCCAAACTGGCTGACGTTCTGGCGGCTGCTAACGCTCGCGCTGAAGCAATCAACGCACTGGGCACCGTTACTATCGCGTCTAAATCAGGCGACGAAGGTAAACTGTTCGGTTCCATCGGTACCCGCGATATCGCTGATGCAGTTTCTGCAGCAGGCGTTAAAGTGGCTAAGAGCGAAGTTCGCATGCCGAACGGCGTTCTGCGTACCACTGGTGAGCACGAAGTTGACTTCCAGGTTCACAGCGAAGTTTTCGCTAAACTGGTTGTTAACGTTGTAGCTGAGTAATTTTTTACTCTGCTCGCGTCGAAGCGCCGGCCTTGTGCCGGCGTTTTGCTTTTCCGCGTATCGAAATCCTTTTCTTCTTGTATGGTAGCTATTCCTGAGACAATCTTTGATAATAAAGTGAAACGTCATTTTATCTTTGAGATTTGCCATGGACACCGCACTGCCCGCGCCCTTCTTTGCCCGTCGAAATGTGGCCTTTGCCTGCGCCACCCTCTGTTGCCTGCTTTGGGGCAGCTCGTATCCCGCCATCAAAAGCGGCTATGCGCTGTTTGAAATCGCGACCGATGACATTCCCTCTAAAGTGGTCTTTGCCGGTTACCGCTTTCTTTTTGCTGGTATCTTGCTGCTGCTCTTTGCGCTGGCGCAGCGAAAGCCCATCGGCAGGTTAACGCCCTCGCAGTTTGGCCAGCTCACGATCCTGGGGCTAACGCAAACGTCTATCCAGTACACCTTCTTTTATATCGGGCTGGCCTACACGACCGGGGTCAACGGCTCAATCATGAACGCGACCGGCACCTTCTTCAGCGTGCTTCTGGCGCACTTCATCTACCACAACGACAGGCTCAGCTATAACAAAGTGCTCGGCTGCGTGCTGGGGTTTGCCGGCGTGATGCTGGTCAATTTCCACAGCGGGCTGAGCGAGTTTCGGTTCGTCTGGAATGGCGATGGGTTTATCGTGCTGGCTGCGTTTATTCTCTCTGCCGCCACGCTCTATGGAAAACGCATATCGCAGACCGTCGACCCAACGGTGATGACCGGCTGGCAGCTGGCGATAGGCGGGGCCGCGCTGGTGGCGGGTGGATATGCCACGGGCGGCACGCTGGTTGTGCATAGCGCGGCTGCCGTAGCCGTTCTGGGGTATCTGACGCTGCTCTCCTCCGTGGCGTTTGCCCTGTGGAGCGCGCTGCTCAAAGTGAACCGCGTCAGTATGATCGCGCCGTTTAACTTCGTGATACCCGTGGCGGGAACGGTGCTCTCCGCTATCTTCCTCGGCGAAAATATTCTGGATATCAAGTACGCCGTCGCGCTGGTGCTGGTTTGCTCGGGGATTTGGTGGGTGAACAGGCGAAACGGATAACGGCCGGGCGGCGGTTTCGCCTACCCGGCTTAGGGCATTATCGTACCCGGATAAAACTGCCGTCGTTCTGACGGGTAAAGAGCACCTGCTGCCCATTTCCCGCGTCAATGGTGAGCCCGGTGACCACGCCGCTGGCGTTCTGACGGATCTGCACCATCTGGCCGTTTTGCAAATTGCTGAGCGGTTTTCCTGCCCCCTCAACCTGCGCCATGGCGTAAACGTCAGTGGGGGGAAGGTTATGATCGCGGAACAGCTGGGCGAGGGTTTTGCCCGGCTCTACGCGATAGGAACGCCACTGCTGTTCAATGCCAGTAGCCTGCGGTTCAGCTGTAGCAGCGGCCTGCTCCTGAGGCTGCTCTTCCTGAACAGGCTCGGGCTCCACCGGGGCAACCTGACCGGGATCGTTAGAGGGCGTCACCAGCTGCGTCTGCATCGGCTGCGCGTCACTCTGCGGCTGCGATTGCGACTGGATATTCAGCTCCGCGTTGCGGGTCACCGGTGCCGTCTCGACGTCATCGCCGCCGGAAGGAAGCAGGAAGCCGAGGATCACCAGCAGCGCGCCAATGATAATCCCTCTGCGGTGCAATGGAGGCAGCGGGTCCATGATGCGAAAATTGTCCGGCGCATGCCAGATTTTCGCCAGGGTAGGTTTCAGTTCAAATCGCCCGGGCATGGCTCTCCTCCTGCTCCGCGTCTTTTTTATCCTGTGTTCCGAAGTATAGTTGGCTAACTGCCTGAACGGCGTAGCAAACCCGACATCCGTGACATCAGTTCGGGATTAATCCTGGTCATCCCTATTGTTTCCGTTTCGCCGCAATTTGTCACCCTAACTTAAGACAAAGTTTTACCCATAAAGGCATGGCTGCTATGCTGCCCGCTACTTTAAATGTGATGGAAGGAAAACCCATGACCACCCCGACTTTTGACACTATCGAAGCGCAGGCAAGCTACGGTATCGGCTTGCAGGTAGGCCAGCAGCTGAGCGAATCCGGCCTGGAAGGTCTGCTACCAGAAGCGCTGGTGGCGGGTATTGCGGACGCGCTGGAAGGCAACCATCCGGCCGTTCCGGTTGACGTTGTACACCGCGCGCTGCGCGAAATCCACGAACGTGCTGACGCGGTACGTCGCGCGCGCTTCGAAGAGATGGCGGCCGACGGCGTGAAGTATCTGGAAGAGAACCGCGAGCGTGAAGGCGTGAGCAGCACCGAATCCGGCCTGCAGTTCCGCGTGATCAACCAGGGCGATGGCGCAATCCCGGCGCGTACCGACCACGTTCGCGTACACTACACCGGTAAGCTGATCGACGGCACCGTGTTCGACAGCTCAGTACAGCGCGGCGAACCGGCTGAGTTCCCGGTCAACGGCGTGATCGCAGGCTGGATCGAAGCCCTGACCCTGATGCCGGTAGGCTCTAAATGGGAGCTGACTATCCCTCACAACCTGGCCTACGGCGAGCGCGGCGCGGGCGCGTCCATCCCGCCGTTTAGCACCCTGGTGTTTGAAGTCGAGCTGCTGGAAATCCTGTAATCGACATACGATTTTCCTCTCCCCGCGCGGGAGGGGAAAATAGCGAGAAAACCTATACTTACGCCGGAATCAACATTTTATCTTGCAAATGTACACGTTGCGTGTATTTTTGTGAGCTGTTTCGCGTTGTATGAGTGATATGACACTCACTTTAAACATAAAATTAACATTATATTCAAATCATAGTATTCATCCCGCCGATTCTTACCTACTATCGATGAGTCCTTAACCGGGACCGTCACCTCTTGACGCAATTAAAGGCCAGAAGAGCCTTAACAACACAGACAGGCACAAACAGGAAAATCACATGGTAGATCAGGTCAAAGTCGCCGCCGCAGAAGAGGCGGAGTCTGAACAGTCGCTACGGCGAAATCTCACAAACCGTCACATTCAGCTTATCGCCATCGGCGGTGCCATTGGCACCGGGCTGTTTATGGGATCGGGCAAAACCATCAGCCTTGCCGGACCGTCGATCATTTTCGTGTATATGATCATCGGCTTTATGCTCTTTTTCGTGATGCGGGCAATGGGCGAACTGCTGCTCTCGAATCTCGAATACAAATCCTTCAGCGACTTCGCGTCCGATCTGCTTGGCCCGTGGGCGGGCTATTTTACGGGCTGGACCTACTGGTTCTGCTGGGTGGTCACCGGGATGGCGGACGTCGTTGCGATTACGGCCTATGCGCAGTTCTGGTTCCCCGGCCTGTCGGACTGGGTCGCCTCGCTGGCGGTCATCATCCTGCTGCTGGGTCTTAACCTCGCGACCGTAAAAATGTTCGGCGAGATGGAGTTCTGGTTCGCGATGATCAAAATCGTGGCCATCGTTGGGCTGATCGTCGTCGGTCTGGTGATGGTGCTGACGCACTTCCAGTCGCCAACGGGCGTTCAGGCCTCGTTTACCCATCTGTGGAACGACGGCGGCTGGTTCCCGAAAGGCATTAGCGGCTTCTTTGCCGGGTTCCAGATTGCGGTGTTTGCGTTTGTCGGCATTGAGCTGGTGGGCACCACGGCTGCGGAAACCAAAGATCCGGAGAAATCCCTGCCGCGCGCCATCAACTCGATTCCGATTCGCATCATCATGTTCTACGTTTTCGCGCTGATCGTGATTATGTCCGTGACGCCGTGGAGCTCGGTCGTGCCGACCAAGAGCCCGTTCGTTGAGCTGTTCGTGCTGGTTGGGCTGCCTGCTGCGGCGAGCCTGATTAACTTCGTGGTGCTGACCTCTGCCGCTTCCTCCGCGAACAGCGGCGTGTTCTCCACCAGCCGCATGCTGTTCGGCCTGGCGCAGGAAGGCGTTGCCCCGCGCGCGTTCGCGAAGCTGTCCAAGCGTGCCGTACCGGCGAAAGGGCTGACCTTCTCCTGCATCTGCCTGCTGGGCGGCGTGGTGATGCTCTACGTGAACCCGAGCGTGATCGGCGCGTTCACCATGATCACCACGGTCTCGGCGATCCTGTTCATGTTCGTCTGGACCATCATCCTGTGCTCATACCTCGTGTACCGCAAAAAGCGTCCACAGCTGCATGAAAAATCGATCTACAAAATGCCGCTGGGCAAGCTGATGTGCTGGGTGTGCATGGCGTTCTTCGTTTTCGTGCTGGTGCTGCTGACGCTGGAAGAGGATACCCGTCAGGCGCTGATCGTCACCCCGCTGTGGTTCATCGCGCTGGGGCTGGGCTGGCTGTTTATCGGTAAGAAACGAATGGCAGGCATGAGGTAAAAGCAAAACGGCAACTTCGGTTGCCGTTTTTAGTTTTGCACCCTCTCCCCGTGGGAGAGGGCCGGGGTGAGGGCACCAGACCGCAGCGGCCTTTTTTATTCCCCCGCTAATGCCCGCGGGAACAGCACGTTATTCTCAAGGCTGATGTGTTCCATCAGGTCGTCGATCGTTTCGTTAATGCCGTTGTACATCGCTTTCCACGTGGTGCACGCTTCCGGCGGCGGCGTCACGTTGTTGGTGGTGTGCTTGATCACTTCCAGCAGCTCGCCCGCGTCATCATGTTCGCTCTCCATCACGCTGATAGGCCCCATCGCCTGGCTGCCCATGCCCTGCTTAATCATCGGGAACAGGATCTGCTCCTCTTTCATCATGTGGCTGGAAAGCTCCTCGTGCAGCATGGTCAGGTATTTCGCCAGGCCGCGCGGAACGGAAGGTTTATCGGCGTGAACGCGCTCCACTTTGGTTGCCTGCATTATCAGCTCCGGCAGCTGCTCGCGGTGGCGGTCGTGGTAACGCACGATAATGTGGTCGATGATTTCCGCAAGCGGCGCGGCGCGCCAGTCCTTCTCAATCGGCTGTTCGGCCAGCTTTGCCAGCTCGGCTTCAATAGCCTCAACGTCCAGCTCCTTGCGCGAGGCGGCGCGGGCCAGCGTCTGCTTACCGCCGCAGCAGTAGTCCATGTCGTATTTACGGAACAGCGCGGAAGCGCGGGGGATGGAGAGCGCCAGCTCGCCCAGGGGTTGGTCGCGGAAGGCCATAGCAGTTACCTCGTCATCAATAATATAAGATGCATATTAAATGCATCTTTAAGCCGAGGCTATAACCCTTTAGAGGCAAGGGTAAAAATGTTATGCCGATCACAAAAAATCTTATTCATTAACCTGCTGAATGAACGCGGGAAATTCCTTTCGAAAGTTTTTAAAGGCGCAGAGACGGTAAATAACCCGCTTCGCCTGCCGATAGATACAGGTCTGACAATATATCCTGCACATACAAGGCCAAGCATGTTTAAACGTATAAAAGTGATAACTCTCCTGATCTCGGTGCTGCTCGTCCTCGGCGTCATGCAGCTGATCTCCGCTGGCATTTTTATTAATGCGCTCAATAACGATAAGCACAATTTCACGGTGTCCCAGCTTTCAAGCCAGAACGTGGCTGAATTTACCGACGCGTGGATCAGCCTCAACCAGGCGCGCGTGACCCTGAACCGCGGCATGCTGCGCCTGCAAAGCAGCATGGCGAACCAAATTAACGGCGGGCAACTGAACGAGCTGGTCACCACCGCGAAAAACCTGCTGGCCGACGCGCAGGCGCACTACGATAAATACTACGCGCTGCCGGAAACTCCGGGCCTGGACGAGAACCTCGCGGACCGCCTGGAGGCGGAATACCGCAACTACTCCTCAACGCTGGCACAAATGAACACCCTGCTGGCGCAGGGCAACCTGGAAGATATGTTCAAGCAAAACGCTGAGCAAAAGCAGGTGGCGATGCAGCGCGTCTACGGTGAATGGCGCGAGGCGCAGGCGAAGCTCTCCAACGCCGGCATCAAGGATAACGAGAGCGACTACAAACGCATTCTGTGGATCCTTTCCGCCGTCATGATTCTGGTGATTGCCGTCATTATCTCCAGCTGGATCGCGATGCGCCGCGTGCTGCTGCTGCCGCTGCAGGACGTTATCAGCCATATTCGCGCCATTGCCGCAGGGGATTTAACCCGTCCGATTCAGGCAGAGGGTAAAAATGAGATGGCCATCCTTGCGCGCAACGTGCAGGAGATGCAGACGTCGCTGGCGAACACGGTCGGCGTGGTGCGCGAAGGCGCGGATACCATCTACACCGGCGCGGGTGAAATCTCAGCGGGCAGCAACGATCTCTCTTCCCGCACCGAGCAGCAGGCGGCGTCTCTGGAAGAGACGGCGGCCAGCATGGAGCAGCTGACCGCCACCGTGAAGCAGAACGCCGACAACGCCCGTCAGGCATCGCGTCTGGCGCTTGATGCGTCATCTACGGCGAAGAAGGGCGGCAGCGTGGTTGAAGGCGTGGTGCGCACGATGGACGAGATCGCCACCAGCTCCAGCAAAATTGCGCAGATCACCAACGTGATCGACGGCATTGCCTTCCAGACCAACATCCTTGCGCTGAACGCGGCGGTGGAAGCGGCGCGCGCGGGCGAGCAGGGGCGCGGCTTTGCGGTCGTGGCGGGCGAAGTGCGCACGCTGGCCCAGCGCAGCGCGCAGGCGGCGAAAGAGATCAAGGCGCTGATCGATGATTCCGGCGAGCGCGTCAGCGCGGGGTCCCAGCTGGTGAACGAAGCCGGGTCGACCATGGCGGAAATCGTGAATGCGGTCACCCGCGTCACCGACATCATGGGCGAAATTGCGTCGGCCTCCGACGAGCAGAGCCGCGGTATCGATCAGGTGGGTCAGGCGGTTGCCGAGATGGATCGCGTGACGCAGCAGAACGCCTCGCTGGTGGAAGAATCTGCCGCCGCGGCGGCCGCGCTGGAAGATCAGGCGGCGCGCCTGAACGAGGCGGTGGCGGTGTTTAAAATTACCCGCAGTCAGGCGGTAAAAGCCGCGCCAGTGAAAACCTATGCGCCAAAAGCGCAGCCGGTAGCGGCGGCGTCTGAAGCGAACTGGGAAACGTTTTAACAACATGCCGGGTGGCGCTGACGCTTACCCGGCCTACAAACGTGGCTCGTCTGCCGGGTGGCGGCTGCGCCTTACCCGGCCTACATAAACGACAACACCGCGCCCTGTAGGCCCTGCAAGCGAAGCGCCGCTAGGCAATACTCACACCTCCGAAGCCGGAACCACCGTTGGTTTTTCCGGCTTTGCCCGCACCGCAATCACCACGCCCACCACCAGCAGCGCGATCCCGCAGGCCGTCAGCAGCGGCGGCACGCTCTGGCGCATCAGGAAGGTATACAGCAGCCCGGCCAGCGTTTCGAAGACGATCAGCGGCCCGAGGATCACCGTCGGCAGCTTCTGGCTGGCGATGTTCCAGCACAGCGCGCCGACCCAGGAGCACAGCACGGCGATGACGATCATCAGCCCGACGAAGACCCACGGGCGCGGCCCCAGCGGCAGGGCAAACTCGGGCTGCTGGCTCCCCAGCCACAGGCAGGCTCCCGCGTAGCCCACCAGCGAGACGGGAAGCGTGACCAGCGCCTGCGCCGTGGCCCACATCATCGGATGCTTGTCCGGATTCTCGCGCAGCCAGCGGGCGTTGCGCAGGGCATACCACGCCCAGCACACCACGGAGACGCAGGCCAGCAGAATGCCCGAACCGTAGCGCCACGGGCTAAAATCGGCCAGGCCGTGATTCAGCTCGGCAATATTCACGCACGCCAGCCCAACGGCGATGCACACCAGCGCTGGCACCATCTTTATCCACGCCAGCTTGCCGTCCCGCTGGCTGTACAGCAAATTGGCGAAGACGGGGATCACCACCGGCAGCGTGCCGATAATCATGGTCGATACCGGCGCGCCCGTGCGCTGAATCGCGCTCGCCAGGCAGAAGTAGTAGATGAGGTTGCCCATCATGGTCAGCGCCAGCGCGGTGAACCAGTCCTTGCGGCTCAGCTGGCGCAGCCGCGCGCGGCCAAGCCAGGCCAGAGGAAGGGCAATCAGGCCCAGTGCCAGATAGCGCCCCATGGACTGCAATACCGCCGGATAGTCCGGCACGATCAGAGGGCCGACAAATATCAGCCCCCACATCAGACCTGCAAGCAGGGCATACAACACGCCGCTAATCATCTTTCTGTCCCAATCACTTAACCCGGCATGGAGTGTAGGCAGGAAAAACGCGTCCGTATTGTATGAGGTTGCGCATTAGCGCTGAACGACCTGCTTCTGGTAGCGCACGGGCGTAATGCCGTAGCGGCGGGTGAACGCGCGGGTCAGATGCGACTGATCCGTCAGCCCGGCCGCGGCGGCGACGTCGGCGGCGGGCATGCCGTGGGTGAGAAACGCCTTGGCGCGCCACAGGCGGATGGCCATCAGCATCTGGTGCGGCGTCACGTGGAAATGGGCCTTGAACTGGCGCTGGAAATGGTACGGGCTAAGCGACACCACGTTCGCCAGCTCGTCCAGCGTCAGCGAACGCATATAGTTATCGTGCAGGTATTCCCGCACGCGCTCGAAGCGATGCGCCCCTTCCCGAACGACGGGCGCGTGGCGGGCCAGCGGCTGAAACGTCTCGATCAGATCCAGCAGCAGCCCCTTCTGCGCAAGCGAATCGTCCGCATGCCACAGGCCGTAAATCAGTCGGCCAATCTGCACCGAGCGCAGGGGATCGTACCGCGTGACGTCGCTAAACCACCAGTGGCGAAGGCCGGTCACCTCTTCCAGCAGGTCGGGTTCGATGTAAACCATGCGGTAGCGCCAGCCGTCGTCGGTGGCCGACTCCCCGGTGTGGATCTCATCCGGGTTCATGGTGACAACGGATTTTTCCGGCGCGAGGTGCTGCGTGCCGCGATAGCGAAAGCGCTCGGCACCGGTTTCAATCGTGCCGATGCCGAACGCTTCGTGGGTGTGAGGCTCAAAGGCATAGCCGGAGATATGTGCGTGATACAGTTCGATGCCCGGCACCTGCGCCAGGTGGCGAAAGCGCGCGCTGTCTCTCTCATCAATGAACTGGTCCGGTACGCCTTGCACGGTGAGCCTCCTTATGGGTCATCGCTTCATTATCAGAGATGACCCGAGGGGATGCCACAAAAAATAACCAGTTTGTAACATTTACAGGATGGCGTTAATGCTTTCCGAAAGCGGCGTCGTCGGGCGGCCGATCAGCGCGCTCAGGGTGCGGCTGTCGTCGAACAGGCCGCCTTTGGATGCGCCGGTGTCGGAATCCGCCAGCATATCCGCCAGCCCGGCAGGCAGGCCGACGCCCTTCAGCGCGGCGGCAAAATCGGCCTCGCTCAGGTTCTGGTACGCCACCGGCTTGCCGCTCTGCTTGCTGAGCTCAGCGGCCAGCTCGCTCAGCGTCCACGCGTTATCGCCCGCAAGCTCATAGACCTTGCCCGCATGGCCATCTTCGGAGATCACCTTCGCGGCCGCCGCGGCGTAGTCCGCACGGGTCGCGGAGGCAATCTTGCCTTCGCCTGCGGCACCGATAAACACGCCGTGTTCCAGGGCCGGCGGCGCGCTCGCCAGGTAGTTTTCGGTATACCAGCCGTTGCGCAGCAGCGCATAAGGGATGCCCGATTCCGCCAGCGCTTTCTCGGTTTCGACGTGTTCAACGTGCAGGCCGAGCGGGGATGTATCCGCGTGCAGCAGGCTGGTGTAGGCAATAAACGTCACGCCAGCCGCCCTGGCCGCGTTAATCACGTTCTGATGCTGCGCAGCACGCTGGCCCACTTCGCTGGAGGAGATCAGCAGCAGCTTATCCACGCCGCTCAGCGCGTGAGTTAATGCGGCCTGGTCGGCGTAGTCCGCCTGACGAACGATAATCCCTTGCTGGCTCAGCGCCTCGGCCTTTGCCGGGTTACGGACAATCGCCACAATCTGGCCTGCCGGAACGGTTTTCAGCAGTTCTTCAATAACGTGTTGGCCCAGCTGGCCGGTAGCGCCGGTAATCGCGATCATGGTAAATCTCCTTCGTGTTTGTCTGGTGTTGTGGCACACTATCACCATAGCTAACTTTTAGTAAGTACGTACAAAAAGGTAAGTATGAAAACAACGATCCCAACGCTCAGCGAACAAATGCGCGACGGCAACCTGTTTGCCGAGCAGTGCCCCTCGCGCGAGGTGCTCAAGCACGTCACCAGCCGCTGGGGCGTGCTTATCCTGGTGGCGCTGCGCGAAGGCACGCACCGCTTCAGCGATTTGCGCCGCAAGATGGGCGGCGTAAGCGAAAAGATGCTGGCCCAGTCTTTACAGGCGCTGGAGCAGGACGGGTTTGTCGATCGCGTGTCGTATCCGGTCGTGCCGCCGCACGTGGAATATAGCCTGACGCCGCTGGGCGCTGAGGTGAGCGAGAAGGTGGCCGCGCTGGCCGACTGGATTGAGGTGAATACGCCAAAGGTGCTGGCGAATCGGGACGATCGCGCGGCGTGACATGCCGGGTGGCGGCTTCGCCTTACCCGGCCTACACGATCGCGTAGGTCGGGTAAGCGAAGCGCCACCCGACACAATCATCGCTACCTGCTCAAATCCACCTGATAAATCGCGAACCCAATATCATCCGTCGCCACCTTCGTCATCGGATACTGCGCCTTGTCTTTGATAAACGCGGCGGCCTTATCGGACGGAGAGGTCTCGAAACGGATATCCAGCTTCGTGTCGCCGTGGATCGGCGCGAGACGCCAGTTGTTATCCACGGCCGGATGAATTTCACCCGCCTTTTTCGACTCCGCGCTAATCCACGCCGCCAGCACCGAGCGGTTTTCGTCCGGTGAGGCAAACGCGATGTGGCCGTCGCCCGTTCCGGCAAACTTGCCGCCGTAGGCGCGGTAGTTATTGGTGACGACCAGGAACGTGGCGTTCGGATCGATCGGCTTATCGTTAAAGGTCAGGTTTTTGATGCGCTCCGCCTGCGGATTTATAGCCTGGCACTCGCCGTCGTACTTCGCGGGCTGCGTCACGTCAATCTGATACTTCACGCCGTCGATCACGTCGAAGTTGTAGGTGCGGAACCCGTCCCAGTTGATCAGCGACTGCGGTTTACTGCTCTTCGGATCGATCTGGTTAAACTGTCCGGCGGAGCACTCGAGCCACTCCTTCACCTCTTTACCCGTCGCTTTTACCACTACCAGCGTGTTCGGATAGAGGTAAAGATCCGCGGCGTTGCGGAAGGTGAGCTGGCCTTTTTCAACCTCAACGTAGCTGGCCGGATCGTTCTTGCGCCCGCCCACCTTGAACGGCGCGGCGGCAGAAAGCACCGGCAGTTTCGCCAGATCCGGATCGCCCTGAATAAAGTGCTCGGCGTAGGCCTTCTGCGCCATGTTGACCACCTGCACGGTCGGGTCATCCTGGACAAGCGCGAGGAAGCTGTACATGTTGTCGGCGGATTTGCCGATCGGCTTGCTGACGAACGCGCGCGTGGCGTCGTGGTCGTGCTTCAGCACCTCGGCCAGCTTTTTATCTTCAGCCGCCAGCGATTTTTTCGCCGCCGCGTCGTAGATCGGCCGCGCTTCGGCTTTAGACTGGGTGACCTTCCAGCTGCCGCTGTCGTTGTTCAACACCAAATCCACCACGCCAAGATGATCGCCCCACATGCCCGGCATCACGGACGGCACGCCGTTCAGCGTCCCCTTTTCGATATCCGCGCCCTTAATGCTGGCGAAATCCTTGCCCGGGAACACCGCGTGGGCGTGGCCAAAGAGGATCGCATCCACGCCCGGCACCTCGCTGAGGTAATACACCGAGTTTTCCGCCATCGCCTGGTAAGGGTCGGCCGACAGGCCAGAGTGAGCGACAACGACAACCAGATCGGCGCCTTTTTCGCGCATTTCCGGCACGTATTTGCGCGCGGTTTCGGTGATGTCGTTAACGGTCACTTTGCCGTCAAGATTCGCCTTATCCCACGTCATGATCTGCGGCGGTACGAAGCCGATATAGCCGATTTTCAGCGTCTGTTTTATACCGTCCTTATCCGCGACCTCGGTCTCTTTAATCAGGTACGGGGAAAAAAGCGGCTTTTGGGTCTTAACGTCGATGATATTGGCGTTAACGTACGGGAATTTTGCACCGTCCAGCGCGTCGTGCAGGTACTTCAGGCCGTAGTTAAACTCGTGGTTGCCGAGGTTGCCCACGGTATAGTCCAGGGTATTCATCGCCTTGTAGACGGGATGAATTTCGCCCTTTTTCAGCCCCTTCGCCGCCATATAGTCGCCGAGCGGGCTGCCCTGAATTAAATCCCCGTTGTCGACCAGCACGCTGTTTTTGACCTCATCGCGCGCGGCGTTAATCAAACTTGCGGTGCGTACCAGTCCGAATTTTTCAGTAGGGGTATCTTTGTAGTAATCGAAGTCCATCATGTTGCTGTGCAGATCGGTCGTTTCCAGTATGCGGAGATCGACCGTCGCCGCCTGAACGCTGGCCGCAACCAGCGTTGCCAGGAGCGTTGCGCTAAACTTAATCATCTGAGGAGTCCTTTTTCCGATCCAGGCCACAAAAGAATATGTATCTACATTGAGTTACTTACAGAACTGTGAATCCTGCCAGAAAAAGGGGCGAGTAAACCGGAATTGCTTCACAGATAGCGGAATTGTTCACAATACGATATAAATAAAACAACGAGTTATACCCACTGCGTTAACCAAGAGGTGGAGAATGCTAGATAAAATTTGTCAGCTCGCACGGGATGCGGGTGATGCCATTATGCAGGTGTACGACGGCGCGAAGCCGATGGACGTGGTCAGCAAGGCGGACGATTCGCCGGTGACGGCGGCGGATATCGCGGCGCACGGCGTGATCCTGAAAGGCCTCCAGGCGCTCACGCCGGATATCCCCGTGCTTTCTGAAGAAGCGCCGCAGGGCTGGGACGAGCGCCAGCACTGGCAGCGCTACTGGCTGGTCGACCCGCTGGACGGCACCAAAGAGTTCATCAAGCGCAACGGCGAGTTCACCGTCAATATCGCCCTGATTGAAAAGGGCAAGGCGGTGCTCGGCGTGGTCTACGCCCCGGTGATGAAGGTGATGTACAGCGCGGCGGACGGCAAAGCCTGGAAGGAAGAGTGCGGCGTGCGCAAGCAGATTCAGGTGCGCGACGCGCGTCCGCCGCTGGTGGTAATCAGCCGCTCGCACAGCGACAGCGAGCTGGAGGAATATCTGCAGCAGCTTGGCGAACACCAGACGACCTCGATCGGTTCCTCGCTCAAGTTCTGCCTGGTGGCGGAAGGGCAGGCGCAGCTCTATCCGCGCTTTGGGCCCACCAACGTCTGGGATACGGCGGCAGGCCACGCGGTGGCTGCGGCAGCCGGTGCGCACGTCCATGACTGGCAGGGCAAGCCGCTGGACTACACCCCGCGCGAGTCATTCCTCAACCCCGGCTTCCGCGTGTCTCTTTACTGAGCCAGCAGCTTGTGCAGCAGGGCAACCACCTGCTGCACCTCATCCTGCGTCAGCGCGCCGTCTTTGACCCACTGCACGCGACCCTCTTTATCGAGCACAATAATCGCAGAGCTCTCCTCTTCCAGCTGCCAGGCCTTGCGCGTCACGCCGTTGCTGTCGACGATAAACTGCGACCACGGGTAGAGCTTTTTATTGCTCTCAAGGCTTGAGCGAACGAACATCCCGGAGCCCGGAATGGCGTCGTCGGTATTCACAATCGTGGTGGTCTGGTAGCGGTCATGGGGGAATTTTCCGCTTTTAATCGCCTCCACCAGCGTGGCATTTTTCTCTTTTGCAGATGTACGGCCGGCAATATGTTGTACAACTCTCACTTTCCCCGCGAGCTGCGCGCTATTCCACGGTTTGTAGCTAAACTTATCGTTGTCGAGAATCAATTCTCCCCGGTCTGCAATACCGACAGGGGGCACGCGTTGTCCTTTTTCAATATTGTGCGCGCAAGCCCACAGGGGCAGCAGCAGGAGCGCGGCTGCCAGGATGTTACGTAGGGTCATGGTGTTTCCTTATTGTTAGCAGGTGATCCGACCACTTGGTCATACGCTTTTAATCATAAGTGCGATCAATGTGGTTTTCCCGCAATCCCGATGCCAGTTTGCGGGTTGACGCACATATCCATGAAAAAACGACGACTTATACTGACCGAAATGGCGGTTTGCAAAGATTATTCTGAATAATTGTAATCAAACGGTAAATAAACTTATGCATACTGGGTATCAATGGTTTTCTGGTCTATAGTCATGGTGCATTAAATTTGCGCTCAGGACAGTCGGCCCGATTGTGGCGCCGCAAGAGCGTATGATTCGCAGGAGATACAAGAATGAAAATTTTCCAACGCTACAACCCGCTTCAGGTGGCGAAGTACGTGAAGATCCTGTTCCGAGGACGGTTGTACATCAAGGATGTTGGCGCTTTTGAGTTCGATAAGGGCAAAATTCTTATCCCAAAAGTGAAGGACAAACAGCACCTGTCTGTGATGTCCGAAGTCAACCGCCAGGTTATGCGTCTGCAGACTGAGATGGCTTAACCAACGTGCTATGCAGTAAGTAGTAAAAAAAACGGCTCCCGATGGGAGCCGTTGATGTTTGTGGCGCACGCAGCTTATGCCGACGCCTTCTCTTCCGCGTCAGGCAGTCGTGGCACCAGCACCGTCGGTTTGTTGTCGATGCGCGTCACCAGCAGCTGGTCGATGCGGTAGTTATCAATATCCACCACCTCGAACTTGTAGCCGGAGAACTTCACCGAGTCGGTGCGTTTCGGGATTTTACGCAGCATGAACATCATAAAGCCGCCGATGGTCTCGTAATTGCCGGACTGCGGGAACTCGTCAATATCCAGCACGCGCATCACGTCCTCAATCGGCGTACCGCCGTCGATCAGCCACGAATTTTCGTCACGCTGCACAATCTGCTCTTCCAGCCCCTGGCCGACCAGGTCGCCCATCAGCGTGGTCATCACGTCGTTCAGGGTGATAATGCCCACCACCAGCGCGTACTCATTCATGATCACCGCGAAGTCTTCCCCGGCGGTTTTGAAGCTTTCCAGCGCTTCCGAGAGCGTCAGGGTGTCCGGCACAATCAGCGTATTGCGGATCTGCACGCCGCTGTTCAGCGCCAGGCTCTGGTTCGCCAGCACGCGGTTCAGCAGGTCCTTTGAATCCACGTAGCCAATGATGTGGTCGATATCTTCATTACAGACCAGGAACTTAGAGTGCGGATGCTCGGCCACCTTCTGCTTCAGGCTTTGCTCGTCCTCGTGGAGATCGAACCAAATCACGTTTTCGCGTCCGGTCATGGACGACGGCACGGTGCGGGACTCCAGCTCAAACACGTTCTCAATCAGCTCGTGCTCCTGCTTGCGCAGCACGCCCGCCAGGGCGCCCGCTTCGAACACCGCATAAATGTCATCGGAGGTAATGTCGTCCTTACGCACCATCGGGATCTTAAACAGGCGGAAAATGCTGTTAGCCAGGCCGTTGAAGAACCACACCAGCGGGCGGAACAGGAACAGGCAGAAGCGCATCGGGTTGATGATGCGCAAAGCCACGGCTTCTGGCGCAATCATACCGATGCGTTTCGGGGTCAGGTCAGCGAAGAGGATGAACAGGCCGGTTACCAGCGAGAAGGAGAGGATAAAGCTCAGCTGCTCGGAGAGTTCAGGGGAAAAGTAGCGTGAGAACAGCCCGTGAAACACCGGCGAAAACGCCGCATCGCCGACGATACCGCCGAGGATGGCGACAGCGTTCAGGCCAATCTGCACCACGGTGAAGAACATGCCGGGATTTTCCTGCATCTTCAGGATGCGGGAGGCATTGACGTTGCCTTCATCGGCAAGCAGCTTGAGTTTGATTTTACGAGAGGCGGCCAGCGAGATCTCCGATATCGAGAAAAATGCGCTGACGGCAATAAGGCAAAGTATTACTAAAATACTGTTTAACATAGTTTATCTGACTTCTGTCAGATCCTCGGAAGGGAAGTTGATCTTAGTTGTGTGAAGACACATTGAACACCGGCTCGTAGCGTTGAGCCGATTATTTCAGCGGTAGTATAGCGTAAAGACGTGTAAATCTGCCAGAGGTCACGTTTTCGACGATACGCCCGCTCTGCCCGGCTGCGGCCCGACGATCGCTGCGCGCCGAAAAACGGCTGTTCTGACCGTTCGTAGGGGCATTTCACATCGGAGACTGCCGTAAATTAACATTCAAGAGATTAATCTTAATGAGGATCGTTTTAAATGTTAATTCGCTGACATCATCTTAACCTATGGTATTTACCAGCGTTATAAGCCTCTTTTGCGGGTTAATATCCTGATAATGTAAATAATCAGGGCATTCTCGATATTTTTATCGGAGTTAACCGAGACGGGCATGATAAATGCCGCTCGACGGCGTGAAATTGACACTTCTTTGAAAATCTTTGTGTTATATAACCTGTGAAACTAACGCAAAAATGTACATTTCGCATATTACAATAATCCCTTAAATAACAATGCGCTTAACATCACACAAAAAAGGCGCCATTTCTTCCGTTTGTCTAGAAACCACAGGAATTGTCTTATTGTTAACACCTCGTTAACAATGTGGGTATAGTTCTCACCGGTACGTTTTGTTATGCTCAGACAAATCTTAAGTTTTAATAATCCAATTCCTTATTTGAATTGGAGGAATGCCTACATTCAAAAATTCTGGCATTTCGAACTCTGGCCCAGCGAAATAAGGAGGGTAACCATTGCGGTTGTTATTATTACAGATGGCTACAGCCTGTATTTTATTTGCGGGAGTAAACTCAAAGGCCATTTCCAGTAATGGATTACCCGGTGCGGCAACGGTGCAAAAGACCTCGCTGAAGGAGAGCATTTTATTTGCTTTCGATCGCGACCCCTCTATTAACCAACAGGCCGCGCAGCTGGGTATTGGCCAGGCGCGCATCGACGAGGCGCGCAGCGGCTGGATGCCGCAAATCGCCCTGACGGGCAGCACGGGCCATAGCCAGACAACCGACTCCAGCGGCTCGCTAAAAAACTCTGCGGCCTATGGCTTAAGCCTGACCCAGCTGGTGTACGACTTTGGTAAAACCAACAGCGCCATCGACCAGGCTTCCGCCCAGCGCGACAGCTACCGCTATCAGCTGATGGGGACGTTGTCCGACGTCGCCGAGAAAACGGCGCTGAGCTATGTCGAAGTGCTGCGCTACACCGCGCTGACCCAGGCGGCGCAGGAAAACATCGTTGCGCTGCAGAACGTACAGCGTCTGGCGACGCTTCGCTCCCAGGCCGGGCTGAGCTCAACCTCCGACGAGCTGCAGACCGAAACGCGCGTTGCGGGCATGCGGGCAACGGTTGAGCAGTATAAAGCCGCGCTGAACAGCGCCCGCGCGCGCCTGAGCGTGCTGACGGGCATAAACGCCATGACGCTTTCCCCGCTGCCCGCCTCGCTGGAAGTGGAGGACGGCTCGCTGGACAGAATTGATTATTCGCTGATCCCGACGGTGCTGGCCGCGCAAACCATGGAGACGGCGGCGGAGCACGGCGTTTCACAGGCCCGCGCCCAGCACTGGCCAACCGTCAGCCTTCAGGGCGGCAGGACGCGCTATGAATCCACCAACCGCGCCTACTGGGACGACCAGATCCAGCTCAACGTGAACGCGCCGATTTATCAGGGCGGAGCCGTTTCATCCCGCGTTCAGCAGGCCCAGGGCGCGCGCGCGATGGCCGCCTCGCAGGTCGATCAGGCCCGTTTCGACGTGCTGCAGAAAGCGTCCGTCGCCCAGGCCGACTGGGCCGGCGCGCGCGGGCGCATGCAGGCCGGCATACAGCAGCTGAACAATGCCCTGCGCACCCGCGACGTCTATAAAAATGAATACACGCTGAGCAAAAGAAGCATCAACGATTTACTCAGCGTCGAGCAGGACGTTTGGCAGTCAACGCTGTCGAAAATATCAGCAGAATATGACGGCTGGAGCGCGGCAATTACCTATGCTTCCGCCATCGATAATTTAATGCCGATTGCCGGGATTGAAAAAAACGCTGAAGCAAAACTACCTGATTTGAGTTAACTAAAAGCGCGGATTATTCCGCAGAAAATAAAACCGTAACGTATGGGATTATTTCCCAGGGACGACTACATCCGTCGGGCGGAAATATCTGCCTGACGCGTACGCCTGCAAGGAGTCAAAAAAATGAGTCATGCTAAAATTGTCGATGTCATCATTCGTAAAACGGCTGAAAAAACGGTGCTGACGGGGGAAGGAAATCTCTCCGTATCCGTAACCTCACCGAGCGTCATTGAAATTCACGGTTCTGCCCAGGACGTGGCGCGCTATATGCGCCAGGGCAAAGACCTGCTGATTTATATGAAGGATGGCAGCGTCATTCGCTGCAATAACTATTTTCTTGACGATCCTGAGGGTAAAAACCACTCCGAGCTGGTGTTCAACGACCAGCAGGAGCTGACGCATATCACCTTCGCGGACACGGGCGAAGCCAGCGGCCTGGCGATGACCGAACTCACCGCGCAGGCGACGCCAATCAGCAGTATTGAACCGCTGCTGGCGCAGGAGGGCGTTCTCGGCGACGCGCCGTGGGGCTGGATTGCCGGTGCGGCGCTCGGCGGCGGCGCGATTGGCGCGCTGCTCGCGCACGGCGGCGACGGCGATACCAAAACCGAAGTGATCGACAACACCAAAGAAGTTGAAAGCGCAAAGCCGACCTTCCTCGTGACGGACAAGGCGGGCGACAAGCAGGGCGTGCTGACGGCGAAAGAGATCACCGACGATAACACCCCGACGTTTAGCGGTACCGGGCAGCCGGGCGCAACCATTCAGATCAAAGACGCCAGCGGCAGCACCATCGCCAGCACCATGGTGGGCTCAAACGGCGCGTGGACGGTAAAACTGCCGACCCAGACCGACGGCGAGCACACCTGGTCCGTGGTGCAGATCGACGGCAGCAAAACCACCCAGGCGGGCAGCATTACCGTGACCGTTTCCACCGCCGACGCCACCGTCACGCTGGCGACCACCGCAGGGGATAACGTCATCAACGCCAGCGAGCAGTCGGCGGGCTTTACCCTGTCCGGCGCAAGCAAAAACCTGGCCGCGGGCACCGCTCTGACCGTAACCCTGAACGGCAAAACCTACTCCGCGGAAGTGGGCGCTAACGGCGCGTGGAGCGTGAAGGTGCCAGCCGCCGACGCGGCCGCGCTGGGCGACGGCAGCTGGACCGCCACCGTGAGCGGCAAAGACGCGGCGGGGAACACCGTCACCGGCAGCCAGACCATCGTTGTCGATACCGCCGCGCCGACGCTCTCCGTCGACGCCATCGCACAGGACAATATCGTTAACGCCGCCGAGCACGGCCAGCCGCTGGCGATCTCCGGGAAAACCAACGCCGAAGCCGGGCAGATCGTCACCGTGACCGTCAACGGCAAAAATCACACCGCCACCGTGGGCAGCGACGGCAAATGGTCCGTCACCCTGAGCGCCAGCGACGTCAAGGCGCTGGCCGACGGCGATCACACCCTGACGGTAAACGTCAGCGACAAGGCGGGGAACGGCACGTCCACCTCCGCCGGGTTCAGCGTGGACACCGCCGCGCCGGTGGTGACCATTAACAGCGTGGCGGGCGACGACATCCTCAACGCCACCGAGCAGGGCCACGCCCAAATCATTACCGGTCACGCCAGCGGCGCGGCGGCGGGCGACGTGGTGACGGTGACGCTGGGCGGCAAAACCTACACCGGCGTCGTGCTGGCCGACGGCAGCTGGAGCGTGGGCGTGCCTGCATCCGCTATCAGCGCCCTGGGTGAAGGCGATCATACGTTCTCGGTGACCGTCACCGATGCGGCGGGCAATACGGGCAGCGCCACCCACGGCGTGACCCTGAGCGGCAATCCGCCGGAATTTACCATCGACGCCCTGAGCCAGGATAACGTGCTGAACGCCCAGGAGGCGATGCAGCCGCTGACCCTGAGCGGCACCAGCAGCCTGCCGGACGGCAGCGCGATTACCGTCACCCTGAACGGCGTCGGCTATCCGGCTACGGTCGCGAACGGCGTCTGGTCGGTCAACGTGCCGGTCACGGACGTGCTGAACCTGGCGAACACGCTGTACACCGTGAGCGTCAGCGGCACCGACAGCGTGGGCAATACCGGCTCCGCCGAGGCGAACCTGCTGGTCGATACCGCGCTCCCGCAGGTGATTATCAACACCTTCGCGGGCGATAACCTCGTCAACAGCAGCGAAGTGAACGTCGACCAAATCCTGAGCGGGCGCGTCACCGGCGCGGCGGCGGGCGATACCGTCACCATCAGCGCGGGCGGCAAAACCTACACCGCGAAGGTCGGCAGCGATCTGACGTGGAGCGTCACCGTTCCGTCCGCGGATCTGACCCAGTTCGGCGACGGCGATCTGACCTTCACGGCCTCGGTCACCAACGGCCACGGCAACACCGGCACCGGCGAGCGCGATATCAACATCAACGCCAACCAGCCGGGCCTGCGGGTGAACACCATCTCCGGCGATGACGTGATCAACGCCATCGAACAGCAGCAGGATTTGACCGTTACCGGCACCAGCAGCCATCTGGCCGCGGGCGCGCAGGTCACCGTCACCATCAACGGCATTGACTACCCGGCAGTGATTACGGCCAGCGGCAGCTGGCAGATCGGCGTTCCGGCGGCGGATCTGCAGAACTGGGCGGCGGGCGATATCGACGTAAAAATTTACGCCAAAGACACCTGGGGCAACGAAGCCTCCGCCGACCACCACATCGCGCTGGATCTCAACGCCGTGGCGGTGACCGTGGATACGGTGAGCGCGGACGACATGATCAACGCCGCCGAGAAGGGCGCCGACCTGACGCTCTCCGGCAAAACGCAGGGCGTGGAGGCGGGCCAGACCGTGGTGGTGAAATTCGCCGACCAGACCTTTACCGCGCAGGTCCAGCAGGACGGAAGCTGGAGCCTGACCGTGCCCGCGGCCGCGATGGACGGCCTGAGCGACGGCCGCGCGCAGATTAGCGTGAGCGTCACCAACGTCAGCGGCAACAGCGCCGACGCCTCGCGGGTGGTGGTGGTGGATACCCAGCCGCCGTCCATTACCCTCGACAACCTGACGTCCGACAACATCATTAACGCCGCCGAAGCGCAGCAGCCGCTCACGGTGAGCGGAACCACCACTGCCGAAGTGGGCCAGACCGTTACCGTGAGCCTCAACGGCAAGCAGTACACGACGACGGTGCAAAGCGGCGGAACCTGGCAGCTGGACGTGCCGGCGGCCGACGTGGGCGCGCTGATTGACGGCCAGGTCACGGTGACCGCCAGCGTTAGCGACGTGGCGGGCAACGGCAGCAGCGTCGACCGCATCGGGCTGGTGGACGCCACCGTGCCGCAGGTGACCATCGACGATTTCGTTACCAGCACCAACACCATCAACCACAGCGCGCATTCGCAGGCGCAGATCCTGAGCGGCTCCGTCACCGGCGCGGAGGCGGGCGATCGCGTCACTATTACCATCAACAGCGTGGACTACACCACGGTGGTTGACGCGGCGGGCCGCTGGAGCTTAGGCCTGCCTGCGTCCGTCGTGCAGGGGCTGGCGGACGGCACCTGGCCGGTCAGCGTTTCCGTGACCGATAAATCGGGCAACACCGGCACCGGCGCGCTGGACGTGGTGGTGAACACCTCCACGCCGGTGATTGCTATCGACACGCTGGCCGCGGATGACGTGATCAACGCCAGCGAAAAAGGGGCCGACCTGCGCCTCTCCGGCACCAGCAACCAGCCGCAGGGTACGACCATTACGCTGACCCTGAACGGCATTCACTACACCGCCACGACGGCGGCGGACGGCACCTGGAGCGTCAACGTTCCGGCTTCCGCCGTGGGCGCGCTGGGCGAAGCGAACTATACCGTTACCGCCAGCGTCACGGACAGCGTCGGCAATACCGCCTCTGCCAGCCACGACGTGCTGGTGGACAGCTCCCTGCCGGTAGTGACCATTAACACCCTGGCGGGCGACAACATCGTCAACGCGGCGGAAGTGGCCGCGGGCCAGTCGCTGACCGGAAAGGTTAGCAACGCGGCGGCGGGCGATACGGTCACCGTGACGCTCGGCGGCAAAACCTACACCGCCGTGGTGCAGGACGATCTCACCTGGAGCCTGCCGCTGACCGACGCGCAGCTTACCGCGCTCGGCAACGGCGACCTGACCGTGACGGCGAGCGTCACCAACGCCCACGGCAACACCGGCTCCTCCACGCTGGATATCACCATCGACGCCCAGCTGCCGGGCCTGCGCTTCGACACCGTGGCGGGCGATGACGTGATCAACATCATCGAGCACGGCCAGAACCTGATTATCTCCGGCTCAAGCACCGATCTGGCGGCGGGCAGCATCGTCACCGTTAACGTCAACGGCAAAGACTACCCGGCCACCGTGCTGGCGGACGGCACCTGGAAGGCGGCGATCCCGGCGGCGGACGTGGGCCAGTGGGCCGACGGCCAGCTGACGATTACCGCCAGCGCGCAGGACAGCGCCCAGAACCCGGTGAACATCGGTACCATCGTCGACGTCGACCTGGCGCCGGTCGCGATTAGCATTGACGCCATCGCCACCGACGACGTGATCAACGCGGCGGAAAAAGGCCAGAATCTGGTGCTGTCCGGCACCACGGCGAACGTGGATGAAAACCAGACCGTGACCATCACCTTCGGCGGCAAAACCTACACCGCGAAGGTCGACGCGGACGGCAAGTGGACCACCACCGTGCCGTCCGCGGATCTGGCGGGGCTGAAGGACGGCGACGCCAGCGTGCAGGTGAGCGTGACCAACGTGAACGGCAACGGCGCGACGGCGGGCCGCGAGTACAGCGTGGACGCCACCGCGCCAACGGTCACCATTGATACGGTTGCGGCTGACAACATGCTGAACGCCGCGGAGGCCGGGGCCGATCTGACCCTGAGCGGCACCTCCAGCGCGCAGGCGGGGCAAACCGTCACCGTTGCCTTCAACGGCAAACAGTACACCGCGCAGGTGCAGGCGGACGGCAGCTGGACGCTGAACGTTCCGGCAGCGGACATGGCGGGCATTGCCGACGGCAGCGCGGCCATTACCGCCTCCGTTTCTGACAAGGCAGGCAACCCGGCCAGCGCCAGCACCACGGTGCTGGTGGACACTACTGTGCCAAAAATCACCTTCGACACCCTCGCGGGCGACGACGTGATTAACCTCACCGAGCACGGCCAGGCGCTGATCGTCTCCGGCAAGGTGACGGGCGCGCAGGCGGGCGACGTCGTCACCGTCAACCTGAACGGCAAAGAGTACACCGCGATCCTCGACGCGGCGGGCAGCTGGAGCGTGGGCGTTCCAGCCGCGGACGTCGGGGCGCTGGCCAACACCGACTACACCGTGACCGCGTCGGTGACGGATAAGGCGGGCAACAGCGGCAGCGCCACGCACGATCTTGGCGTCGCCCTGACCGCGCCGACGCTGGCCATCAACACCATCGCCGGTGATGACGTGATTAACGCCCTGGAGAAAGGGGCCGACCTGGTGCTTTCCGGCACCAGCAACCAGCCGCAGGGCACCACCGTGACGGTAACCCTGAACGGCATTAACTACACCGCCACCACGGCGGCGGACGGCAGCTGGAAGGTCACCGTTCCGGCCTCCGCCGTCAGCGGCCTCGGCGAAGCAAATTACACCGTAAGCGCCTCCGTGACCGACGCGGCGGGCAACGCCACCAGCGCCGCGCATAGCGTGCAGGTGGACAGCGCCCTGCCGACCGTCACCATCAACGCCATTGCCACCGACGACGTGATTAACGCCCAGGAGCTGGCGGCGGGCCAGACCGTCAGCGGCAGGGTAACTCATGCCGAAGCGGGCAACACCGTAACGGTCACCATTGGCGGCAACACCTACACCACCACGGTGCAGAGCGATCTGACCTGGAAAGTGGACGTCTCTGCGGACGACCTGAAAGCGCTGGGCAACGGCGATCTGACCGTCACCGCGAGCGTCACCAACGGCCACGGCAACGCCGGCAGCGGCGATCGCGATATCACCATCGACGCCAACCTGCCGGGCTTGCGCGTGGACACGGTGGCGGGCGATGACGTGATCAACAGCATCGAGCACGGGCAGAATCTGATCATCACCGGCAGCAGCGACGGCCTGACGGCGGGCACCGCCCTGACCGTCACCGTCAACGGCAAAACCTACCCGGCCGTGGTGCTGGCGGACGGCACCTGGAGCGCGGCGGTTCCGTCTGCGGACGTGAGCGCGCTGGCGGCGGGCAAGCTGACCATCACCGTTGAAGGCCAGAGCAGCGCCGGGAATCCGGTCTCCATCGGCCACGGCGTCACCGTCGATCTGGCCGACGTTGCCATCAGCGTGAACGCCATCGCCACCGACGACGTGATCAACGCCGCGGAGAAGGGCGCTGACCTGGTGCTGTCCGGCCTCACCACCAACGTGGAAGAAAACCAGACCGTCACCATCACCTTCGGCGGTAAAACCTACACCGCGAAGGTGGATGCGGACGGCAAGTGGACGACTACCGTGCCGTCGGCGGATCTGACCGGCCTGAAGGACGGCGACGCCAGCGTGCAGGTGAGCGTAACGAACGTAAACGGCAACAGCGCCTCGGCGGGCCGCGAGTACAGCGTGGACGCCACCGCGCCATCGGTGGCGATTGATATCGTCAGCGATAACAACATCGTCAATGCGGCAGAGGCGCAGTCTGCCCTGACCATTCACGGCACCAGCAATGCCGAAGCGGGCCAGACGGTGACCGTCACCCTCGGCACTAAATCCTACACCACTACCGTGGGCGCGGACGGCAGCTGGACGCTGGACGTTCCGGCGGCGGACGTCGGCGCGCTGGCGGATGGCAGCTACACCATCGGGGCATCGGTGGCGGACAAGGCGGGTAACCCGGCCTCCACCGCGCGCGACGTGCTGGTGGACACCACCGTGCCGGAGCTCACCATCAACACCGTTTCCGGCGATGACGTGATCAACAGCGTCGAGCACGGCCAGGCGCTGACCGTCAGCGGCAGCGCCACCGGCGCGGCGGCGGGCGACGTGGTGACCGTGACCATCAACAATAAATCCTACACCGCGACGCTGGACGCGGCGGGCAAGTGGACCATCGGGGTTCCGGCTGCCGACGTGGGCGCGCTGGTCGCCGGGGATTACACCATTACCGCCTCCGTCACCGACAGGGCGGGGAACAGCGACAGCGAAACGCACGACGTTAAGGTGAACCTGACCGCCCCGGTGCTGACCATCGACACCGTTTCCGACGACGACGTGATCAACAGCGTTGAGAAAACGCAGCCTCTGGTGATTAGCGGTACCGCGACCGGCCTTGCGTCGGGCGCCGTCGTCACGGTAATGCTGAACGGCAAAGCCTACAGCGCGACGGTGGACGGCAGCGGTAAGTGGACCACCACCGTACCGGCCGACCAGGTTTCCGGCCTGGGCGAAGCGCTCTACGAGATTACCGCCTCGGCCACCAGCGCGGTGGGCAACAGCGGCAGCGCGTCGCATACCGTGACCGTTGAGTCCGTGCTGCCTGGCGTGACCATCAACGCCATCGCCACGGACGACGTGATCAACGCGGGCGAAGTCGGCGCGGGCCAGACCATCAGCGGCAAGGTCATCAACGCCGAAGCGGGCAACACCGTGACGGTGACCGTGGGCGGCAAAACCTACACCACCACGGTGCAGAGCGATCTGACCTGGAAGGTGGACGTCTCCGCGGACGACCTCAAGGCGCTGGGCAACGGCGATCTGACCGTCACCGCGAGCGTCACCAACGGCGTGAACAACACCGGCTCGGCGGATCGTGATATCACCATCGACGCCAACCTGCCGGGCCTGCGTGTGGACACCGTCGCGGGCGACGACGTGATCAACAGCATCGAGCACGGGCAGAACCTGATTATCACCGGCAGCAGCGACGGCCTGACGGCGGGCACGGCGCTGACCGTCACCGTCAACGGCAAAACCTACCCGGCGACCGTGCTGGCGGACGGCACCTGGAGCGCGGCGGTTCCGTCTGCGGACGTGGGCGCGCTGGCGGCGGGCAGCGTGACGATTACCGTGGCGGGCCAGAGCACCGCCGGGAATCCGGTCACCATCAGCCACGACGTGACGGTGGATCTGGCGGCGGTTGCCATCAGCATCGACGCCATCACCTCTGACGACGTGATCAACGCCGCGGAGAAAGGAACCGATCTGGTCCTCTCCGGCACCACCGCGCAGGTGGAAGAAAACCAGACCGTCACCATCGTCTTCGGCGGGAAAACCTACACCGCGAAGGTGGACGCGGACGGCAAGTGGACGACGACCGTGCCGTCGGCGGATCTGACCGGCCTGAAGGACGGCGACGCCAGCGTGCAGGTCAGCGTGAGCAACGTGAACGGCAACGGCGCCTCGGCGGGCCGCGAGTACAGCGTGGACGCCACCGCGCCGTCGGTCACCATTAACACCATCGCCGGGGACGACGTGCTCAACGCGGCGGAAGCGAAAGCCGCGCTGACCGTCAGCGGCACCAGCACGGCCGAAGCGGGCCAGACGGTGACCGTCAGCCTGAACGGCAAAACCTATACCGCGAACGTGGGCGCGGACGGCAGCTGGACGCTGGACGTACCGGCGGCGGACGTCGGCGCGCTGACGGACGGCACGGCGACGATTACCGCCTCCGTTTCTGACAAGGCGGGCAACCCGGCCTCGGCTAGCCACAACGTCACGGTGGACGTGACCGTTCCGGTCGTAACCATCAACACCATCGCGGGCGACGACGTGATCAACGCCACCGAGCACGGCCAGGCGCAAATTATCAGCGGCTCGGCGACCGGCGCGGCGGCGGGCGATAAGGTCACCGTCAGCATCGGCGGCAAGGACTACACCACCGTGCTGGACGCGGCGGGCAACTGGAGCGTCGGCGTACCGGCGAGCGTGATTTCTGCGCTTTCCGACGGCAAGGTGACGGTCAGCGTCAGCGTGACCGACGCGGCGGGCAACACCGGCAGCGGCACCCACGACGTAACCGTGGAGACCGGCCTGCCGTCGCTGAACTTTGACGCGATTTCCGGCGATAACGTACTGAACGCGGTGGAAAAAGGTCAGGATCTGAGCGTGAGCGGCACCAGCGCCAACCTGAGCGCGGGCACCACGGTCACCGTGACCCTGAACGGCAAGCAGTACACCGCCACCACGGCGGCGGACGGCAGCTGGAGCCTGACGGTGCCTGCGGCGGATCTGGCGGCGCTGGGCGAGGCGAACTACACCCTGAGCGCGGCGGCGACCAATGGCGTCGGCAACGGCATCAGCAATACCGCGAACCTGCAGGTGGATACCGCCCTGCCGACCGTGACCATCAGCACCGTGGCGGGCGACAACGTGATCAACGCCGCCGAGGTGGCGGTGGATCAGACCGTCAGCGGCAGGGTTGCCCACGCGGAAGCGGGCAACACCGTGACCGTGAAGATCGGCGGCAACACTTACACCACCACGGTGCAGAGCGATCTGACCTGGAAGGTGGACGTCTCCGCGGACGATCTTAAGGCGCTGGGCAACGGCAGCCTGTCGATCGTCGCGACGGTCACCAACGGCCACGGCAACACCGGCAGCGGCGAGCGCGACATCACCATCGACGCCAACCTGCCGGGCCTGCGCGTGGACACGGTGGCGGGCGACGACGTGATCAACAGCATCGAGCACGGTCAGAACCTGATTATCACCGGCAGCAGCGACGGCCTGACGGCGGGCACCGCCCTGACCGTCACCGTCAACGGCAAAACCTACCCGGCGACCGTGCTGGCGGACGGCACCTGGAGCGCGGCGGTTCCGTCTGCGGACGTGGGCGCCTGGGCTGAAGGGACGGTAAAAATCACCGTCTCCGGCGACAGCGCGGCGGGTAACCCGATTACCATCAGCCACGACGTGACGGTGGATCTGGCGACGGTGGCCATCAGCATCGACGCCATCGCCACCGACGACGTGATCAACGCGGCGGAAAAAGGCGCCGATCTGGTGCTGTCCGGCACGACGCTTAACGTCGAGGCGGGCCAGACCGTGACCGTGAGCATCGGCGGCAAGCTTTACACCGCGAAGGTCGACGCGGACGGCAAGTGGACGACGACCGTGCCGTCGGCGGATCTGACCGGCCTGAAGGACGGCGACGCCAGCGTGCAGGTCAGCGTGAGCAACGTGAACGGCAACGGCGCCTCGGCGGGCCGCGAGTACAGCGTGGACGCCACCGCGCCGTCGGTCACCATTAACACGATCGCCGGGGACGACGTGCTCAACGCGGCGGAAGCGAAAGCCGCGCTGACCGTCAGCGGCACCAGCACGGCCGAAGCGGGCCAGACGGTGACCGTCAGCCTGAACGGCAAAACCTATACCGCGAACGTGGGCGCGGACGGCAGCTGGACGCTGGACGTACCGGCGGCGGACGTCGGCGCGCTGACGGACGGCACGGCGACGATTACCGCCTCCGTTTCTGACAAGGCGGGCAACCCGGCCTCGGCTAGCCACAACGTCACGGTGGACGTGACCGTTCCGGTCGTAACCATCAACACCATCGCGGGCGACGACGTGATCAACGCCACCGAGCACGGCCAGGCGCAAATTATCAGCGGCTCGGCGACCGGCGCGGCGGCGGGCGATAAGGTCACCGTCAGCATCGGCGGCAAGGACTACACCACCGTGCTGGACGCGGCGGGCAACTGGAGCGTCGGCGTTCCGGCGAGCGTGATTTCCGCGCTCTCCGACGGCAAGGTGACGGTCAGCGTCAGCGTGACCGACGCGGCGGGCAACACCGGCAGCGGCACCCACGACGTAACCGTGGAGACCGGCCTGCCGTCGCTGAACTTCGACGCGATTTCCGGCGATAACGTGCTGAACGCGGTGGAAAAAGGCCAGGATCTGAGCGTGAGCGGCACCAGCGCCAACCTGAGCGCGGGCACCACGGTCACCGTGACCCTGAACGGCAAGCAGTACACCGCCACCACGGCGGCGGACGGCAGCTGGAGCCTGACGGTGCCTGCGGCGGATCTGGCGGCGCTGGGCGAGGCGAACTACACCCTGAGCGCGGCGGCGACCAACGGCGTCGGCAACGGCATCAGCAATACCGCGAACCTGCAGGTGGACACCGCCCTGCCGACCGTGACCATCAGCACCGTGGCGGGCGACAACGTGATCAACGCCGCCGAGGTGGCGGTGGATCAAAGCATCAGCGGTAAGGTTGCCCACGCGGAAGCGGGCAACACCGTGACCGTGAAGATCGGCGGCAACACCTATACCGCCGTTGTGCAGAGCGATCTGACCTGGACCGTGAACGTCCCGGCTGACGTGCTGAAAGCGCTCGGCAACGGCGATCTGACCGTGACCGCGAGCGTCACCAACGGCCACGGCAACACCGGCAGCGGCGAGCGCGACATCACCATCGACGCCAACCTGCCGGGCCTGCGCGTGAACACGGTGGCGGGCGACGACGTGATCAACAGCATCGAGCACGGGCAGAACCTGATTATCACCGGCAGCAGCGACGGCCTGACGGCGGGCACCGCCCTGACCGTCACCGTCAACGGCAAAACCTACCCGGCGACCGTGCTGGCGGACGGCACCTGGAGCGCGGCGGTTCCGTCTGCGGACGTGGGCGCGCTGGCGGCGGGCAGCGTGACGATTACCGTGGCGGGCCAGAGCACCGCGGGTAACCCGGTCACCATCAGCCACGACGTGACGGTGGATCTGGCGACGGTGGCCATCAGCATCGACGCCATCGCCACCGACGACGTGATCAACGCCGCGGAGAAGGGCGCGGACCTGGTGCTGTCCGGCCTCACCACCAACGTGGAAGCAAACCAGACCGTGACCATCACCTTCGGCGGGAAAACCTACACAGCGAAGGTGGATGCGGACGGCAAGTGGACCACTACCGTGCCGTCAGCGGATCTGACCGGCCTGAAGGACGGCGACGCCAGCGTGCAGGTCAGCGTGAGCAACGTGAACGGCAACGGCGCCTCGGCGGGCCGCGAGTACAGCGTGGATGCGACTGCACCAACGGTCACGATTGACACGGTTGCGGCCGACAACGTGATCAACGGCAGCGAAGCGGCGGCGGGCGTAGCGATTACCGGCACCACTACCGCGGAAGTGGGCCAGACGGTCACCGTGACGCTGGGCGGCAAATCGTACACCGTGCAGGTCGGGCAGGGCGGCGCGTGGAGCGTGAACGTCCCGGCGGACGACCTGGCGGCGCTTGCCGACAGCGGCTACACCGTGCAGGCGAGCGTCAGCGACGCGGCGGGCAACCCGGGCAGCGCCAGTAAGGCCATTACCCTCGACACCACGCCGCCGACCATCAGCTTCAACACCGTGGCGGGCGATGACGTGATCAACGGCGTTGAGCACGGCCAGGCGCAGATCGTCAGCGGTACCGCCACCGGCGCGACCGTGGGCGATAAGCTGGTCGTCACGATTGGCGGCAAGCAGTACACCACCACCGTTGACGCCAGCGGCAGCTGGAGCGTGGGCGTTCCGGCAAGCGTCATCTCGGCGCTGGCGGACGGTAAAGTGACCATCAGCGCCACCATCACCGACGGCGCGGGCAACAGCAGCACCCAGACCCACGACGTGGTGGTCAATACCGCGTCGGTTGCGCTGACCGTCAACACCCTCAGCGGTGACGACGTGATTAACGCCGCCGAAGCGGGCAGCGCGCTGGTCATCAGCGGCTCCAGCGCCCAGTTCGCCAGCGGCACGCAGGTGAACGTCACGCTGAACGGCAAATCCTACACGGCGACCGTGCAGAGCGACGGCACCTGGAGCACCACGGTTCCGGCGGCGGACGTGGGCGCGCTGGCGGACGGCGCGAGCTATCAGGTGACCGCATCGGCGCAGGACAGCGCGGGCAACAGCGCGTCGGCTAACCACAGCATCAGCGTGGACACCACCCCGCCGGTAGTGAGCATCGCGACGATCTCCGGCGACGATATGCTCAACGCGGCGGAAGCGCAGCAGCCGCTGACCGTTCGCGGTTCGAGCAGCGCGGAGTCCGGGCAGACGGTTACCGTCACCCTCGGCGGGAAGACCTACACCGCGCTGGTGAAGGCTGACGGCACCTGGACGCTGGACGTTCCGGCGGCCGATCTCGCCTCCCTGAGCCAGGGCGCGCTCACCGTGACCGCTTCGGTCAACGACAGGGCGGGCAACGGCGGCAGCGCCTCGCATACCCTGACGGTAGATACCGTTGCGCCAACCGTCACCATCGGTACGGTGGCGGGCGACAACATCGTCAACAACGCCGAACAGCAGGCGGGACAAACCGTCAGCGGGACTACCACCGCCGAGCAGGGGCAAACCGTGACCGTGACCTTTAACGGCCACAGCTACCAGGCCACCGTTGGCGCGGACGGCACGTGGTCGGTGTTTGTGGAAGGGCACGATCTGGTGGGCCTCGCCGACGGTAAGTACACCCTTACCGCATCGGTGGCCGATAAGGCCGGCAACCCGGGCAGCGCGACGCACGACGTGACGCTGAGCGGCGACGTGCCGACGATCGCTATCAACACCTTTGCGCAGGACGATATCGTCAGCGCCGCGGAGCACGGCACGCCGCTGGTGGTCAGCGGCACGACCAGCGCGCCTGCGGGCCAGACGGTGACCATTACGCTGAACGGCAAAACCTACACCACGACCGTACAGAGCGACGGCAGCTGGAGCTACACGGTTGGCAGCGCGGACGTGACGGCGCTGGCGGACGGCGGTGCATACGTGATTAACGCCCAGGTCAGCAACGCCATCGGCAACGGCGCGAGCGCGGACCATACGGTCACGGTCGATTTGACCCCGCCGTCGATGGGCATCAGCATCGATTCGCTGCAAAACGACACCGGCCTGAGCGCGAGCGATTTCATCACCAACGACAAAAACGTGGTGGTTAACGGCTCGCTGACGGCGCAGCTCGGCAACAACGAGAAGGCGCAGATCAGCCTCGACGGCGGCGTGACCTGGATTGACCTGACGGTGACCGGCACGACCTGGCGCTACGCCGACGGCCGCACCTTAACCGACGGCACGTACCAGTATCAGGTCCGCGTGATTGATAACGCGGGCAACGTTGGCGCGACCGACAGCCAGGACGTGGTGCTCGATCTGACCGCGCCTGCGGCAACCACCATCACCGTGGATGCCGTCACGCAGGATACCGGGCTGTCCAGCAGCGACTTCATCACCAGCGATAACCAGATCACGCTGAACGGCACGCTCGGCGCGGCGCTGGGGCGCGGCGAGCACGCGCAGATCAGCATTGACGGCGGGACGACCTGGATTGACGTCAACGTCAGCGGGCTGACCTGGACCTACGTCGATGGCCGCACGCTGGCCGACGGCGACTACAACTACCAGCTGCGCGTGATCGACGACGCGGGCAACGTCAGCGCCACCGCTAACCAGGTGGTGACCATCGATACCGTTGCGCCGGACGCCAGCAAAACCGTCTCTATCGACAGCATCAGCGACGATACGGGCCTGAGCAACAGCGACTTCGTGACCAACGACACCTCGCTGACGCTGCACGGCTCGCTCGGCGCGACGCTGGCCGACGGTGAAGGCGTGCAGATCAGCCTCGACGGCGGCAGCACCTGGCAGAACGTGATCGTGGTCGGCAAGACCTGGTACTACGTCGATGGCCGTACGCTGGGCAACCAGACCTACGACTACTGGGTGCGCGTCATTGATGCGGCCGGCAACGTGGGCGAATCCGCGCACCAGCAGGTGACGGTAGATACCGTTGCGCCAGACGCGGCGATCACCGTGACCGTGGATAACATCACCGTCGATACCGGTTTTGACGACAACGACTTCCTGACCAGCCAAACCTCGTACACGCTGAACGGCACGCTCGGCGCGGCGCTGGGCAACAACGAGTATGTGCAGGTTAGCCTCGACGGCGGCGCGACCTGGGTTTACGCGAAGGTGAACGGCACGAGCTGGAGCTACACCGACACGCGCACGCTTGCCGACGGGGACCATGACTATCAGGTTCGCGTGGTCGATCAGGCGGGCAACGTCGGTTCAACCACCTCGCAGACGGTGACCGTGGACACCAAAGCGCCGCAGTACGGCATCACCATTGACGCCATCAGCGACGATACCGGGCAGTCCGGCAGCGACTTCATCACCAACGATACCTCGCTGACCGTGCGCGGCACGCTTGGCAGCGAGCTGGCGAGCGACGAACGGGTGCAGATCAGCCTGGACGGCGGCGCGACGTGGATTGACGTCACGGTGAACCACACCCAGTGGACCTACACCGATACCCGCACGCTGACCGACAATGACTACACCTATCAGGTGCGCATCATCGACCAGGCGGGCAACGTCGGCTCCACCGCGCAGCAGGTGGTGACGGTAGACACCACGCCGCCGGTGACGAAGGGCACGATCGTCAGCTATACCGATAACGACGGCGAGCGTACCGGCGTCTTTGGTGAAAACGTGGCGACGGACGACACCACGCCACTCATCAGCGGCACCCTGAACCAGGGGCTGGCGAGCGGTGAAATTGCGCAGCTTTATCGCGACGGCGTCCTGCTGGGCCAGGTCACCATGAACGGCGCGACCAGCTGGTACTTCCAGGACAGCGGCCTGCACGACGGTAACCATACCTACGTGCTGCGGATCACCGACGTGGCGGGGAACTACACCGACTCGGACGATTTTGTCCTCAAGGTCGATACCAGCATCCCGTCCACCACGGCGACCATCGCCGCCCTGACGACGCCGGACACCACGCCAATCCTGAATGGCACCGTGTCGGCGGCGCTGACCAACGGGGAGTATCTGGTTGTTACCGTAAACGGTAAAACCTACACCTCCGAAGCGGGCGGTGCGGTGGTGGTCGACCCGGATCACAACACCTGGTATCTGCAGATCCCGGACGGCGACGCGCTGACCGTGAAGAGCTACGACGTGACGGCGCAGGTGAAGAGCAGCGCGGGCAACGGCAATACGACCGGTACCACCACGGGCAGCATCGTGATTGGTAACGAGGAGTCGGTCACGCTGGGCTTTACAACGACCAGCGCGACCACGGCGAACGCCGCGAGCTATATGCTGGATTCGGACGGCCTGTGGACGGTGACGGCGAACCAGCAGATCGCCTCGGCGAATGCCGACAGCCGCAGCTCGTGGACGGTGGGCAGCAACTTTACGATGACGGGGAACTACACTTCCGGCACGTACGCGGATATCAACCGTGACGGCCTGAACGACATCCTGGCCGAAAGCACCAACTACAGCTACATGCAGCAGCTGATTAACAAGGGCGACGGCACCTACACCTCGACGGCGCTCAGCGGCTTTGGCGCGCTGGTCTGGTACGGCGCGGTGGTGGCGATTGATATTCAGGGCGACGGCTACACGGACTTCGTGGTTGGCGATGCGGGCGGCCCGGACTCCAGCACCTTCATGCTGAACAACAACGGCACGCTGGTCGGCAGCTCGAAGGCCGGAACCTACGGCACCTTCGTGTCCGGCTCGACGGTGGGGAACTACAACAGCCTGATCGAAGTCTCCGGCGTCGACTTGAACAACGACGGTAAGGTGGATATTGCCCAGCACACCACCAACGGCAGCAACAACTACGCGCTGTCGACGATGTTCAACCAGGGGAACGGCTCGTTTACTTGGGGGCAGAACTTCATCAACACCATGTACAGCGGCACCGGTTCCGGCGCGGCGACCGACTCCGTCAGCATGACCTGGGGTGACTTCAACGGCGACGGCTACATGGATCTGTACATGAGCATGTACCGCACCTCCAGCGGCACCAACACTGGCGGCGTGCTGATGCTGAACGACGGCACCGGCAACCTGCTGGCGGGCACCGCGGTGGGCACGGCGACCACGGACAAGTTCGTCGGTAACGTCAGCGTGGCGGTGGACTGGAACATGGACGGCAACATGGACATCATCAAGCTGGCCAACAGCGGGCAGTCCTGGCTGTATACCAACAACGGTATCGCGGGCTCGGCGAGCTTCACGGCGTCGAAGTTCAGCACCGCCACGGCCACGCAGGTGTCCGGCGCGGCGCGCCTCGACTACGACTGGGACGGCGCGCAGGATCTGCTGATCTTCCGCCAGAACGGCAGCGTGATCCTGGAGCGCAACACCAATACCGTTACGCCGGGGACGGCGATGCACCTGAAGATTGTCGACAGCGAAGGGATCAACGCCTTCTTTGGCAACACCGTTCAGCTGTACAACTCCGCGGGCAAGCTGGTTGCCAGCCAGATCCTCAACGCGCAGTCGGGGATGGGGATCAACGACTCCTCGTCGCTGATCAGCTTCTACGGGCTGGATGCCAACGAGACCTACCATGCGGTGCTGGTGCGCGCGACCAACGGCGTCTCCAGCAACGTCACCTGGGACGGGCTGGAAGCGGGCAACGGTAAGGAAGGCTACGTGCTGACCGCCGAAGCCGCGACCGGCGGCCACAGCGGGACGATCGTCGGGACCGGCTATAACGACACCTTCGTCGCGGAAGCGGGCACCTATACCTACAACGGCTCCGGCGGCTGGACGACGACCTCCGAGCACGATACCTGGAGCAGCACCGGCGGTATGGACGTGGTGGATTACATCAACGCCGGAACGGGCGTGACGGTAAACCTGGGGCTGACGACGGCGCAAAACACCGGCTTCAACACCGCGACGCTGGTGAATATTGAAGGGGTGGCAGGCTCAAACCACGACGACGTGATCACCGGCAACAGCGGTGATAACCAGTTCGAGGGGCGCGGCGGCAACGACATCTTCAACATCGGCAGCGGCGGCCACGACACGCTGCTCTATAAGCTGATCGACGCTTCCGACGCCACCGGCGGCAACGGCAGCGACGTGGTCAACGGCTTTACCGTCGGCACCTGGGAAGGGACCGCGGACACCGACCGCATCGATCTGCGCGATCTGCTCACGGGCAGCGGCTATACCGGAAACGGATCGGCCAGCTACGTCAACGGGGTCGCCACGCTGGACAACGGCGCGGGCAACCTCAGCGACTACATCCGCGTGGTGCAAAACGGCAGTAACACCGAGATCCAGATTGACCGCGACGGAACGGGCAGCAGCTTCGACCCAACCACCGTGGTCACGCTGAACGGGGTGCAAACGGATCTGGCAACGCTGCTGGCGAACCATCAGCTGCTGGTGGTCTAGTCCACACGCCGCGGAGGGCAACCTCCGCGGCACTTTGCCGTTCTTTACATCACTTACAGTAACCCTATAAATCATATGTTAATTTTTTCGATTGCGTTTAGGGACTGTTCAGTTTCTAACCATTCGGAAACGATATCATTCCAGCGCGTGAATACCGCGCTGGACAGGACGTAGCATGATGAAAACACATCCGCTCTATGAGCCCTGGCTGCAGGCCATGCTCATTGTTGCGCAGCACTATCGCCTGGACTTCTCCGCGGAGCACGTCCGGGTGACGATCAACCACGAAAGCCAGTCCCCGCGCCAGCAGGTGCTGGAGGATATGGCGCGCCAGCTTGGGCTGGGCATGCGGCTGGCTCCGGCGGACTCCACGCTTCTCGACCCGTGGCGCCTGCCGCTGGTGGCCGAATTTACCGGCGGCCAGATTGCGGTAATTAACCGCATGGACAACGACGGCAACGTCAGCCTGCAGTTCAGCGGCGACGGCGGCCTTGAAACGGTGCTCACGCGCGACGAGCTGGGCACGCGCCTGAAGGGGCTGCTGGTGCTCCGCCCGCTGGAGTCCACGCCGGACGCGCGCGTGGACGATTACATCAAGCCCTACGAGAAAAACTGGTTCTGGCAGCTGGCGCTCAAGGACTGGCGGCGCTACAGCGACATCATGCTGGTGGCGCTGGTCGCCAACGTGCTGGCGCTTTCCGGAATGATTTTCTCCATGCAGGTGTATGACCGCGTGGTGCCCTCGCAGTCCGAAGCGACGCTGTGGGTGCTGTTCGGCGGCGTGATGGTGGCGATCCTGTTTGAGTTCATCATGCGCATGCTGCGGGTGCATATCTCCGACGTTATCGGCAAGCGCGCCGACCTGCGGATCTCCGAGCGCGTGTTTGCCCACGCGTTACGCATTAAAAACGGCGCGCGCTCGAAGTCGACCGGGTCGTTTATCGCCCAGATCCGCGAGCTGGAGTCGGTGCGCGAGCTGATCACCTCCACCACCATCGCGGCGATTTCCGACGTGCCGTTCTTCCTGCTGTTCGTCTTTATCCTGTGGATGATCGGCGGCCCGCTGGTGCTGGTGGTGCTGCTGGCGGTGCCGCTGCTGCTGATCCCCGGCCTGCTGGTGCAGCGTCCGCTCGGGCGGCTTTCCAGCGAAGGGATGCGCGAGTCCGCCATCCGCAACGCCACGCTGGTGGAGGCGGTGCAGGGCATCGAAGACATCAAGCTGATGCGCGCGGAGCAGCGTTTTCAGAACCAGTGGAACAACACCAACGACGTGGCGGCGACCGTGGGGATGAAGCAGCGCTGGCTGACCGGCATGCTGCTGACCTGGACTCAGGAAGTGCAGTCCATCGTCTACGCGGTGGTGCTGCTGGTGGGCTGCTATCTGGTGATCAGCGGCGACATGACCACCGGCGCGCTGGTCGGGACCTCGATTCTGGCCTCGCGCACCATCGCGCCGCTGGCGCAAATCTCCGGCGTGCTCTCGCGCTGGCAGTCGGCGAAGGTGGCGCGCAAGGGCCTGGACGATCTGATGCAGCGCCCGATTGACGACCCGCAGCACGGCAAAAAGGTGCACAAATCGCACCTGCACGGCCGCTACGCGCTGGAGGACGTCGGGTTTTACTACGATGACGAAGAGAAGCTGAACGTGCTCAATATTGCCCGCCTGAATATCAAAGCCGGCGAGCGCATTGCGGTGCTGGGGCGTAACGGCTCCGGCAAAAGCACGCTGCTCCAGCTGCTGGCCGGGATGCAGGAGCCGCAGCAGGGATCGATCCTGCTCGACGATATCGCCCTGAACCATCTTGACCCGGCCGATCTGCGCCGCGATATGCAGCTGTTAAGCCAGCAGGCGCGGCTCTTCTTTGGCTCGGTGCGCGACAATATCGTGATGGGCAACCCGCTGGCGACCGATGAGGAGATCCACATGGCGCTGACGGTGAGCGGGGCGCTGGACTTTGTGCGCAAGCAGAAGATGGGCCTGAACTATACCATCAGCGAAGGCGGCGCCGGGCTGTCCGGCGGGCAGCGTCAGGCGCTGCTGCTGGCGCGCGCGCTGATTACCTCGCCAAACATCCTGCTGCTCGATGAGCCGACGGCGTGGCTTGACGAGGTGAGCGAGAAGCAGTTTATCCAGCAGATGAAGGGCTGGCTCGGCAAAAACCGCACGCTGGTGGTGGCGACCCATCGCCTGGCGATCCTCGAGCTGGTGGACCGCATCATCGTGCTGGATAACGGCAAAATCGTGATGGACGGCCCGCGCGACGCCATCCTGCGCGACCACGGCATGGCGCCGATGAAGGCCGCGCCGCAGCGCACGGTGACCATGAAGCCAAAACAGGAGGCCACGGCATGAGCGACTTAACCCGCTACAACAGCCGCCTCCAGGAGCCTAAGCTGCCGCGCTCGACGCTGGTGGCGTGGAGCCTGTTCGCCCTGCTGGCGGTCTTTATCGCCTGGGCGAGCCTGTTCCACCTGGACGAAGTGACGACCGGCAGCGGCAAGGTGGTTCCCTCCTCGCACGAGCAGGTGATCCAGTCCCTTGAGGGCGGCATTATCCACAAGCTGCTGGTCCACGAAGGGGATATCGTCGAGCGCGGGCAGCAGCTGGCCCAGCTGGATCGCACCAAGACCGAGTCCAGCGTGCTGGAGAGCGAATCGCGCCTCAACGCGGCGATGGCCACGGCGGCGCGGCTGAGTGCCGAAGTGAACGACACGCCGCTGGTCTTTCCCGCCGAGCTCGACGACGACGTTGAGCTGGTGAAGCAGGAGACGGCGCTGTATACCTCGCGCCGCGACAGCCTCGAAAAAGGGATGGCCGGGCTTCGTCAGGGTGCGGCGCTGGTGCAGCGCGAGCTTGCCCTGACCCAGCCGCTGGTGAAGCAGGGGGCCGCCAGCAGCGTGGAAGTGCTGCGTCTTCAGCGTCAGAAAAACGAGCTGGAGAACAAAATGACCGAGATGCAAAACCAGTACTACGTCCGCGCCCGGGAAGAGCTGGCGAAAGCCAATGCTGAAATCGAGGCGCAGCGTTCGGTGATGAAAGGGCGCGAAGATTCGCTAACCCGGCTCACCTTCAACGCGCCGGTTCGCGGCATCGTTAAGGATATCGACGTGACCACCGTGGGCGGCGTTATTCCGCCAAACGGCAAGCTGATGACGCTGGTGCCGCTGGACGATCAGATGGTGATTGAAGCCAAAATCTCGCCGCGCGACGTCGCTTTTATCCATCCGGGCCAGCGGGCGCTGGTGAAAATTACCGCCTATGACTACTCCATCTACGGCGGGCTGGACGGTGAAGTGACCATGATCTCGCCGGATACGATTCAGGACGAGGTCAAGCGCGATATCTACTATTACCGCGTGTACATCCGCACCAGCGATAACCACCTGACCAACAAGCAGGGCAAAACGTTCCCTATTTTTCCGGGGATGATTGCCACGGTGGATATCAAAACCGGCGATAAATCGATTCTCGACTATCTGCTGAAGCCGCTTAACAAAGCGAAAGAAGCGCTGCGCGAAAGATAAGCCCATAGCGATCGGTTGCCCGATCGCTATCATTATTTTTGAAGCACGGCCTGCTGGGGCTGTCGTTTCTCAACCGGATGAATATTGAGGTAGTGGGTGACGTAGGCAAAATAGAGCGCCGCGTAATTTTCAACCAGCTCGATAAAGCACGGGCGAACGTCGAGCGACCCGTCACCGCGATCCCGGAGGTAGCCCGCCTCTTCCGCGGATTTGATGATGCGATGGACGTGGATGCGCGAAACAAAAAACTCTTTTGCCAGCACGCTGGCGGAATACTCAATAATCGCCCCGCGCGCATTGAGATGTCGTCTCGCCTGGAGATAGAGATACAGCATAATCATTCTTCCGCCGTCCTTTTCGATAAATAACCCGATTTCAGGGAATATCTTTTTGAACGTTACGCCGCGAAAGAGATATTCCGCCGCGCGGCGGAAGAAGTTATGCCGCAGCGTCTCATTATCGAGAAGATCGACGTTGATATTATTCTCCGGGAAGAGACGCTTCACGGGTAAAAACGCGCCCGCCATATAGCGCTTGAGCTCATCGAGACCCTTCTGCGTGGGTTCGATTAACACCTTTCGGCGATCCTCTTCGCTGCGCCAGGTTTTAATGCGGTGCGTGGTTTTCAATAATGTGATAATTGCGATGACGCTGTTCGGGCTGGCAATGCCGTAGCGAGAACACAGCGCTTTAATTTCCGATACCGACGACGCCTGGTTTCCAAACACGAAGCAGCACATTGACAGGACGATATTAAAACGCGATTCCTGGAGCATGACTTTATAAAAAAGAGGCTGTTTCTTATAGATGGCATCGTTGATGTCAAAGTGTTCTTTTATCGCTTCATGGAAGCGGAGGTTCTTTTTTATAAAGTTTCTTCGATGCAGGAGAGCATCAATGGAAACATGTATATCCATAAATTTCCTTGTTAAAGAAAAGGATTTGTTTGATATTTACGATCTCAATAAATCTTCGCTTATTATACACGGAATAAATGAAATATACGCTCGCCTTTACCGAAATATAAGCTTTAACCCGTTTTCGCGCATTTCGTTACATGGCGTAGCACCTCTGTCCTTGCACATTTTTGCAACATGATAAAATTGCGTTAACCACTGAGGGAAATAGGCACAAATTTGTACAGACGTCGCCCTAAGGATTATGCGGTTTTTTATTTCTTTTTATTATAAAGAAGAGAATAAATGGTGGTTATAAGCGCTTTTTGTTTGATGAGATATGGTGCAATGGTAGTTGTTTTGCTACCATTTTGTTAGCAGGATGAAGTAAGCGCGCGGCATCCTGATTATAAAAACGCTATTGAATACTCCTTTTTGGGTATTATTTATTTGGTTTGATGATATTCAACATCATTGCTTTTGTACGCATGCATGACAGGAAAGATATATGGACAGGATTTCAACGCATAATACGGTATCCGTTATTTCCGGCTGTAATTTTGCTTTTGCAGGTCTGGCAGGATTACTTAAACAGGAAAATATCGCGATCAAACGCGTCTCTTACGATGTAGAAGAGGCCAGCAACGACGCTCGTATTTTATCGCAGCCGGTTTCGGCCTCCAGGCTTTTTGTTTTCTTTCACAGCGGCGTGGGAAATGTGCTGGAAGCCTTAAAAAAGACCGTTGATATTATCAATAATAGCGAAGCGAACCTTGAGGTTATTGCTTTCGGTCAGGGGGCAACAAGCTGGCTATACAGAATGTTTTCCTCCCTGGTTATTGATAAAAATAAGCTTAAGCAGATTTACGTTATGCCCTGTGTAAACAGGAAGGAGAGTATTTCCTCTGATGATTTCGTTCTGCTTGAGCCGCTGGCCATTCAGGAAGAATTGCATCAAGGATATATTTTTGAAGGCCTCACCGAGAGAGAGCTTGATGCGGCAATCTATTTCTTTCGTGGGCTAACCGTTAAGCAGCAATCCCTGCGCGACGGCATCTCGATTAAAACGATCTATATTCACAGGCAGAAGGCCCTGCAGAAGCTGCAGCCCGCCATGCACTGCGTCAACGGCGCGCCGGCCAGGCAGAGCGGGGGGCTGGCGGCACAAAAGCCTGTCGTTCACGAGCTGCTTTTTACGGATGAGAATGTCGCTAAGGCGATTGAAAATAATGAAATTTTCCCTGTTTTTCAGGTCATCGTCGATCGCCAGAAACGTGCCACAGGTTTTGAGATCCTGCTGCGCTGGCAGCGTGAAAATACGCTGCTGATGCCGAGCGATTTTCTGCACAACCTGCGCAGCCGCTATATTTGGCTGAAGCTGACGGCCATTGTGATCAACGCCGCGGTGCGTGTGGTCAATAAATATAAAGGGGCCTATTACTTTGCCGTCAATATTCCCGCCGTGCTCGCTTCCGGCAATGCGCTGCCGGGAATGGCCAAAAAGGCGCTCGAGCTGCTTCACAACCCCGCGTGGGCCGACAGGCTGGTATTTGAATTTGCCGAAAATATCGACGTCACGCAGGATAAAGACATTATTAATACCATGGCGCGGGTAAAAGAAACCGGCTGCAAGCTATATCTTGACGACTGCTTCTCGCGGGATCACGTGATGTTCCCGGTTAGACATATTCATTTTGACGGCCTGAAGCTGGATAAAGATCTGATCGACACCTTCGCCGCTAACGAAACGGACTCTAGCCTGATAAAAGCGATCATCTATTTTAGCCAGATGACGGGCACGGCCTGCGTCGCCGAGGGCGTGGATAGCGAGGAGAAATTTGCCGCACTGGCTGAGATGGGCGTAAGCAGCTTTCAGGGGTTCTATTTCTCTGCGCCGGTTAAGGAGGCGCATCTGGACGGCACGCTGCTGCAGCTTATGCAGGCCGCGACCGACGAGAAACGCTAGCGGGTCGTCCCTGACCCTGCGATCTTACGCCAGCTGCGGGGGCAGGCAGACGCCAATCCCGCCGATGCCGCAATAGCCGTACGGGTTTTTATGCAAATACTGCTGATGATCGTCTTCGGCATAGTAGAACGGTTTTGCCGTGGCGATTTCCGTCGTCACCTGACGCTTATCGCCCGCCTGGTGCATCGCCGCCTGGAAGCGTTCGAGGCTGGCGCGGGCGGCGCTCTCCTGCTCTGGCGTGAGCGGGTAGATCGCGGAACGATACTGCGTGCCGCTGTCGTTGCCCTGACGCATCCCCTGCGCCGGGTCATGGTTCTCCCAAAAGACCTGCAGCAGCTGCTCGTAGCTAATCACGCTCGGGTCGTAGACCACGCGCACGGCCTCCGCATGGCCGGTCTCGCCGGAGCACACTTCGCGGTAGGTCGGGTTTGGCGTATATCCCCCGGTATAGCCTGCCGCGGTGCTGTAAACGCCGGGCAACTGCCAGAACAGGCGCTCAACGCCCCAGAAGCAGCCCATGGCGAACAGCGCAATTTCCATTCCATCAGGAACATTTGTCATTGAATGACCGTTTACCGCATGTAATGTTGCGACGGGCATGGGGGTATTGCGTCCCGGTAATGCATCGGCTTGTGATACGAGATGCTTTTTATCGAATAAACTCACGGTGGGGCCTCCCGGGGAGCGATGTTTCGGTTAAGGTTGTCACGGCGCGTTTAATTGAACACAATAAACGCGATGAATGAGTCTAGATTTAATCATAAGAAATATTTGGGTGTTATACCCTTTTTCAACCCTTGATTGGGGTTTTGGGCTGATTAGCCGTCGAGGCCGCGGAGCGGCACTTCATTTGCTTCCAGGGGTGGACACAAGGATATTCAGGAGAAAACGTGCCAAAAATCCGCCAGTTATGTTTCGTCAGTCTTTTGCTGACAAGCGGAGTCGCCAGCGCGGCGAATGTTCGTTTGCAGGTTGAGGGGTTATCCGGGGCGCTGGAAAAAAACGTACGTGCGCAGCTGTCCACCATTGAGAGTGACGAAGTCACGCCGGACCGCCGCTTTCGCGCGCGCGTAGATGATGCCATCCGCGAGGGGCTAAAAGCGCTGGGCTATTACGAGCCGACGATTGACTTCGACCTGCGCCCGCCGCCGGCCAAAGGGCGCCAGGTGCTGATTGCCCGCGTCTCGCCGGGCGAGCCGGTCAAAATAGGCGGCACCAGCGTTATCCTGCGCGGCGGCGCGCGCACCGACAGCGATTTTCTTGACCTGCTCAGCACGCGCCCGAAGGTGGGCACCGTGCTTAACCACGGCGATTACGACCACTTTAAAAAGTCGCTCACCAGCGTCTCGCTGCGCAAGGGCTACTTCGACAGCCAGTTTGATAAAAGCCAGCTGGGCGTCGCGCTGGATCGCCATCAGGCATTCTGGGATATCGATTACGACAGCGGCGAGCGCTACCGCTTCGGCGACGTGACCTTCGAAGGCTCGCAAATCCGCGAAGAGTATTTGCAGCATCTGGTGCCGTTTAAAAAAGGCGATTACTACCAGTCGAAGGACCTGGCCGAGCTGAACCGCCGCCTGTCGGCGACCGGCTGGTTTAACTCCGTCGTTGTTGCGCCGGAGTTTGAAAAAGCGCGCAAGACCAAGGTGCTGCCGCTGCACGGCGTGGTATCGCCGCGCACTGAGAACACCATTGAAACCGGCGTGGGCTACTCCACCGACGTTGGGCCGCGCGTCAAGGCGACGTGGAAAAAGCCGTGGATGAACTCCTACGGCCACAGCCTGACGACCAGCGCCAGCATCTCCGCGCCCGAGCAGCAGCTCGATTTCAGCTACAAAATGCCGCTGCTGAAGAACCCGCTCGAGCAGTATTACCTGGTGCAGGGCGGCTTCAAGCGTACCGATCTCAACGATACCGAGGCGGACTCCACCACGCTTGCGGTCTCCCGCTACTGGGACCTGTCCAGCGGCTGGCAGCGCGCCATTAACCTGCGCTGGAGCCTCGACCACTTTACCCAGGCCAACGTCACCAACACCACCATGCTGCTCTATCCGGGCGTGATGATCAGCCGAACCCGCTCGCGCGGCGGGCTGATGCCGACCTGGGGCGATTCCCAGCGCTACTCCATTGATTACTCCAACACCATGTGGGGATCGGACGTGGACTTCTCGGTGATTCAGGCGCAAAACGTCTGGATCCGCACGCTGTATGACAAGCACCGCTTCGTGATGCGCGGCAACCTCGGCTGGATTGAGACCGGCGATTTCGACAAAGTCCCGCCGGACCTGCGCTTCTTCGCCGGGGGCGACCGCAGCATTCGCGGGTACAAGTACAAATCCATCGCGCCGAAAGACGACGACGGCAAGCTGATCGGTGCCTCCAAGCTGGCGACCGGCTCGCTGGAGTATCAGTACAACGTCAGCGGCAAATGGTGGGGCGCAATGTTCGTCGACGGCGGCGAGGCGGTGAGCGACATCCGCAAGAGCGATTTCAAAACCGGCGCGGGCGTGGGCGTGCGCTGGCAGTCCCCGGTCGGGCCGATCAAGCTCGACTTCGCCGTTCCGGTCGGCGACAAAGAAGAACACGGTTTACAGTTTTACATCGGTCTGGGGCCTGAATTATGAGTTTATGGAAGAAGATAAGCCTCGGGGTGCTGATTTTTATCGTGCTGCTGCTCGGTACTGTGGCGTTCCTGGTGGGCACCACCACCGGCCTGCACCTGCTGTTTAACGCCGCCAACCGCTGGGTGCCGGGGCTGGAAATCGGCCAGGTGACGGGCGGCTGGCGCGACCTGCGCGTGAAGAACCTGCGCTATGAGCAGCCGGGCGTGGCGGTCAACGCGGGCGAGTTTCATCTGGCGGTGAAGCTCGGCTGCCTGCGGGACAGCAAGCTCTGCGTCAACGATCTGTCGCTAAAAGACGTTAACGTGGCGATAGATTCGAAAAAAATGCCGAAGTCTGCGCCGGTCGAGGAAGAGGACAGCGGTCCGCTGAATCTCTCCACGCCGTACCCGATTGCCCTTTACCGGGTCGCGCTGGACAACGTTAATATCAAGATCGACGACACCACCGTGTCGGTGATGGATTTCACCTCCGGCCTGCGCTGGCAGGAGAAAAACCTCACCCTGACGCCAACGTCGCTGCAGGGGCTGCTGATCGCCCTGCCGAAAGTGGCGGACGTGGCGCAGGAGGAGATCGTCGAGCCGAAGATCCAGAACCCGCAGCCGGAAGAAAAGCCGCTGGGCGAAACCCTGAAGGAACTCTTCTCTAAACCGGTGCTGCCGGAAATGACCGACGTTCATCTGCCGCTTAACCTTAATATTGAAGAGTTTAAGGGCGAGCAGCTGCGCCTGACGGGCGATACCGACCTGACGGTGTACAACATGCTGCTCAAGGTCAGCAGCATTGACGGCAACATGAAGCTCGACGCGCTGGATATCGACAGCAGCCAGGGCTCCGTTAACGCTACCGGCAACGCGCTGCTGCGCGACAGCTGGCCGGTGGATATCACCCTCAACAGCGCGCTCAACATCGACCCGCTGAAGGGCGAGAAGGTGAAGCTGAAGGTCGGCGGCGCGCTGCGCGATAAGCTGGAGTTTGGCGTGAATCTCTCCGGCCCGGTGGACATGGTGCTGCGCGGACAGACCCGGCTTGCGGAAGCCGGGCTGCCGATCAATCTTGAGGTTGTCAGCAAGCAGCTGTACTGGCCGTTCACCGGCGAAAAACAATTCCAGGCCGACGACCTCAAGCTGAAGCTGAGCGGCAAGATGACCGACTACGCGCTCTCGTTCCGCACCGCGGTGAAGGGGCAGGGCGTGCCGCCTGCGACCATCACCCTGGATGCAAAAGGCAACGAGCAGCAGGTCAATCTCGACAAGCTGACGGTGGCGGCGCTGGAAGGCAAAACCGAGCTGACCGCGCTGCTGGACTGGCAGCAGGCGATCAGCTGGCGCGGCGAGCTGAAGCTGACGGGCATCAACACGGCGAAAGAGGTGCCGGAGTGGCCGTCAAAACTCGACGGGCTGATCAAAACCCGCGGCAGCCTGTACGGCGGCACCTGGCAGATGGACGTGCCGGAGATCAAGCTGGCGGGCAACGTGAAGCAGAACAAGGTTAACGTCGACGGCTCGCTGAAGGGGAACAGCTATCTGCAGTGGACGATCCCCGGCCTGCACGTGGCGCTGGGGCGTAACACCGCGGATATCAAAGGCGAGCTGGGGGTGAAGGATCTTAATCTGGACGCCACCATCGACGCGCCGAATCTGGACAACGCCCTGCCGGGCCTCGGCGGCACGGCAAAAGGGCTGGTCAAGGTGCGCGGCACGGTGGATGCACCGCAGCTGCTGGCCGATATCACCGCCAATAACCTGCGCTGGCAGGAGCTCTCCGTCGCGCGCGTTCGCGTGGAAGGGGACGTGAAGTCCACCGACCAGATCGGCGGCAACCTGAACCTGCGCGTGGAGCGCATCGCCCAGCCGGACGTCAACATTGGCCTTGTGACGCTGGACGCCAAAGGCAACGAGAAGCAGCACGACCTCCAGCTGAGAGTGCAGGGCGAGCCGGTCTCCGGCCAGCTTCACCTCACCGGGAGCTTTGACCGCAAGGAGGAGCGCTGGAAGGGCACGCTGGACAATACCCGCTTCAACACGCCGGTCGGCCCGCTGGCGCTGTCGCGATCCATCGCGCTGGACTACCGCAACGCCGAGCAGAAGATCAGCATCGGGCCGCACTGCTGGACCAACCCGAACGCCGAGCTGTGCGTGCCGCAGACGATCGACGCGGGCGCGGAAGGGCGCGCGCAGATCAACCTCAACCGCTTCGACCTGGCGATGCTGAAGCCGTTTATGCCGGACACCACCCAGGCGAGCGGCGTCTTCAGCGGTAAGGCTGACGTGGCGTGGGACACCACCAAAGAGGGGCTGCCGCAGGGCAGCGTGACGCTCTCCGGGCGCAACGTGAAGGTGACGCAGGTGGTCAACGACGCCTCGCTGCCGGTGGCCTTCGACACGCTCAATCTGAATGCGGATCTGCACAACAACCGCGCCGAGCTCGGCTGGACGATCCGCCTGACCAACAACGGGCAGTTCGACGGTAAGGTGCAGGTGACCGATCCGCAGGGGCGGCGCAACCTGGGCGGCAACGTCAACATTCGCAACTTCAACCTGGCGATGGTGAACCCGATCTTCTCGCGCGGCGAAAAGGCCGCCGGGATGCTGAACGCCAACCTGCGCCTGGCGGGGGATGCGCAAAACCCGCAGCTGTTCGGGCAGATGGGGCTTAACGGCATCGACATCGACGGTAACTTTATGCCATTCGATATGCAGCCGAGCCAGATTTCGATGAACTTCAACGGCAGAAGCTCGACGCTTGCCGGGGTGGTGCGCACGCAGCAGGGCGAAATTAACCTCAGCGGCGACGCCGACTGGAGCCAGCTGGAAAACTGGCGCGCCCGCATCGCGGCGAAGGGGAGCCGGGTGCGCATTACGGTGCCGCCGATGGTGCGCCTCGACGTATCGCCAGACGTGGTCTTTGAAGCGACGCCGAGCCTCTTCACGCTGGACGGCAGCGTGGACGTGCCGTGGGCGCGAATCGTGGTTCACGACGTGCCGCAAAGCGCGGTGGGCGTCTCCAGTGATGAAGTTATGCTCAATGAAAATCTGAAACCTGTCGAAGAGAAGAGCGCGGGCATACCGATCAATAGTAATCTGATCGTGCACGTGGGGAATAACGTGCGGTTGGATGCGTTTGGGCTGAAGGCGAGACTCACCGGCGATCTGAAGGTTGCGCAGGATAAACAGGGGCTTGGCCTGAACGGGCAAATCAATATTCCTGAGGGGCGCTTCCACGCCTACGGTCAGGATTTGATTGTGCGTAAAGGCGAGCTGCTGTTCTCCGGGCCACCGGATCAGCCGCTGCTGAACATCGAGGCGATCCGTAACCCTGATGCCACGGAAAACGACGTGATTGCCGGGGTGCGCGTGACCGGCTCGGCGGACGAGCCGAAAGCGGAGATCTTCTCCGACCCGGCGATGTCGCAGCAGGAAGCGCTTTCTTACCTGCTTCGCGGGCAGGGCCTGGAGAGCGGACAAAGCGACAGCGCGGCGATGACCTCAATGTTAGTTGGCCTGGGGGTTGCACAAAGTGGTCAGGTTGTGGGTAAAATCGGCGAGACGTTTGGCGTAAGCAATCTGGCGCTGGACACCCAGGGCGTAGGAGACTCGTCGCAGGTGGTGGTCAGCGGCTATGTACTGCCGGGTCTGCAGGTAAAATACGGCGTGGGGATCTTTGACTCACTGGCAACACTCACGCTACGCTATCGCCTGATGCCTAAGCTATATCTGGAAGCAGTGTCTGGCGTAGATCAGGCACTTGATCTGCTCTATCAGTTTGAGTTTTAGCAATGCGAATATTTGTTTACGGCAGTTTACGTACCAAGCAGGGCAACAGTCACTGGATGACCAACGCCCTGCTGCTGGGAAATTACAATATCGAAAACTACCAGTTGTACAGTCTGGGCCACTATCCAGGCGCGGTTCCGGGCAACGGAACGGTACAGGGTGAGGTTTATCGTATTGATAATGCCACGCTTGCCGAACTTGATGCCTTGCGCACCAGGGGCGGTGAGTACGCACGTCAGTTGATCCAGACTCCTTATGGGAGCGCCTGGATGTATGTCTACCAGCGTCCCGTCGACGGACTGAAGCTGATAGAAAGCGGTAACTGGTTGGACAGAGACCAGTACTGATAAATGACAACGCCACCGAAAGGTGGCGTTGTTTTTTGCGACGTTCTTCGCGTTCTGCTGCGCCTTTTTTTCATCAATTTCTTTTTTTCGTCGAGCAGGTTTCTGCTTTCTTCATCGCTGCGCGTTTTTTGCTGGTCTCCACACTTTTGAGGGTGTAAAACCTTGTCGTCGCCAAAAGAGTTATACTAAGTATAACTTCGGAGGTGCAGATGCGTATAACCATTAAGAAATGGGGAAACAGTGCGGGTATGGTCATTCCTGGCGTGGTAATGAAAGCGCTCGGCTTGAAGCCGGGCCAGAGTATGGAGGCTCATGTGACGAATAATCAGTTAGTGCTCACTCCGGTAACAAAGCAGTATTCACTGGAAGAGTTGCTCGCTCAGTGCGATATGTCCGCGCCTGAAATTAGCGAGCAGGAGGTATGGGGAAGCGCTAAGTCGGCGGGCGATGAGGTATGGTAAAGCGGCCCTGTTTTGAACGAGGCGACATCGTTCTGGTTGGGTTCGATCCTGCCAGCGGCCACGAGCAGCAGGGAGCAGGACGGCCCGCGTTGGTGCTTTCCGTGAGCGCGTTCAATCAGCTGGGCATGACGCTGGTGGCGCCCGTCACCCAGGGCGGCAATTTTGCCCGCTACGCGGGGTTCTCCGTGGCGCTTTCTTGCGAAGACGGTGACATTCAGGGCGTGATTCTCGTCAACCAGATCCGCATGATGGATTTAGGCGCGCGGCAGGCCAAACGCATTGGCGTGGCGTCTGATGAAACGGTAGAAGACGCGCTTCTGCGGCTGCAGGCGATAGTGAGCTAACTGCCGGAAATCGCCCACAAAAAAGCCCCGACCAGCGGGGCTTAATAACAGCAAGAAGTCTTACTTCTTAGCAGCACGCTCGAAGGACGCGATGATCTCTGCTTTTGCAGCTTCCGCGTTGTCCCAGCCGTCCACTTTAACCCACTTGCCTTTTTCGAGGTCTTTGTAGTGCTCGAAGAAGTGAGTGATCTGCGCTTTCAGCAGCTCTGGCAGGTCGTTCACATCTTTAATGTGATCGTATTCTTTGCTCAGCTTGGTGTGCGGTACGGCAACCAGCTTCGCATCTTCACCGGATTCGTCGGTCATTTTCAGCACGCCAACCGGGCGGCAGCGAATAACGGAGCCTGGCTCCAGCGGGTATGGCGTTGGGACCAGCACGTCAACCGGGTCACCGTCCAGAGACAGGGTGTGGTTGATGTAACCGTAGTTGCACGGATAGAACATCGCGGTAGACATGAAACGGTCTACGAACAGGGCGCCGCTCTCTTTGTCCACTTCGTATTTGATAGGATCTGCGTTTGCCGGGATTTCGATAACAACGTAGATGTCTTCTGGCAGTTCTTTACCCGCAGGGACGTTGAGTAAGCTCATGTCGGTGTCCTTAAAAATGGATGGTAAACAAGTGGCAGGTATTATAGCCAACTGGCGCTGAATGTCTTCGCCTGTTTTCACCTTCTCTCCTCGTTTGGCCCACTTTTCAGACCGATTCCACGGCAGGAAAATCCATAAACTCAGCCACATTTTTCATGCGGAAATGAAAGCGATTACAAACTTGTGATTAACGTTTTATTCACTTTCCCGAAGTGTGATGTAACGCAATTCGTTACATATATCATTGGCTATAGTCATTTCGCAGAACATCTTTTAATCAACAATAAATCACCCTACGAGGACGTTCATATGTGGAAGCGCTTACTTCTAGTCACAGCAGTTTCGGCAGCCATGTCGTCTATGGCGATGGCCGCCCCTTTAACCGTAGGTTTTTCGCAGGTTGGATCGGAATCCGGCTGGCGCGCGGCAGAAACTAACGTCGCGAAAAGCGAGGCTGAAAAACGCGGTATTACGCTTAAAATCGCCGATGGTCAGCAAAAACAAGAGAACCAAATCAAAGCGGTACGTTCATTCATCGCCCAGGGCGTGGATGCCATTTTCATTGCGCCCGTGGTCGCAACGGGCTGGGAGCCGGTGCTGAAGGAAGCGAAAGACGCTGAAATTCCGGTCTTCCTGCTCGACCGCTCCATCGACGTCAAAGACAAATCGCTGTATATGACCACCGTCACCGCCAACAACGTGCTGGAAGGGCAGCTGATCGGCGACTGGCTGGTGAAGCAGGTCGACGGCAAGCCGTGTAACGTGGTGGAGCTGCAGGGCACGGTCGGCGCGAGCGTGGCCATTGACCGTAAAAAAGGCTTTGCCGAGGCGATTGCTAAGTCGCCAAACATCAAGATTATCCGCTCACAGTCCGGCGACTTTACCCGCAGCAAGGGCAAAGAGGTGATGGAAAGCTTTATCAAGGCGGAAAACAACGGCAAGAACATCTGCATGGTTTACGCCCACAACGATGACATGGTGATTGGGGCGATTCAGGCCATCAAAGAGGCGGGCCTGAAGCCGGGTAAAGACATCCTGACCGGCTCCATCGACGGCGTGCCTGATATCTACAAGGCAATGATTGACGGCGAGGCTAACGCCAGCGTCGAGCTGACGCCAAACATGGCCGGTCCGGCCTTCGACGCGCTCGAGAAGTTCAAAAAAGACGGCACGATGCCGGAAAAAGTGACCGTCACCAAATCCACGCTCTACCTGCCTGACACGGCGAAAGAAGAGTTAGAGAAGAAGAAAAATATGGGCTATTAAACCCGCGCCCCTCACCCCAGCCCTCTCCCCAAAGGGGAGAGGGAGAAAGGCGAGTCGGGCGGAAAATTAAAGGCTGGCACGAACAGTCCCCTCTCCCCGCCGGGGAGAGGGTCAGGGTGAGGGGGAACCATGACCACTGAACAACACCATGAAATCCTCCGCACAGAGGGCTTAAGCAAATTCTTCCCCGGCGTAAAGGCGCTGGATAACGTCGACTTCAGCCTGCGGCGCGGCGAGATCATGGCGCTTCTCGGGGAGAACGGTGCGGGGAAATCGACGCTGATCAAAGCCCTGACCGGCGTCTACCACGCCGATCGCGGCACCATCTGGCTGGAAGGCAACGCCATTTCGCCAAAAAATACCGCCCACGCGCAGCAGCTGGGCATCGGCACGGTCTACCAGGAGGTGAATCTGCTGCCGAACATGTCGGTGGCGGACAACCTGTTTATCGGACGCGAGCCAAGACGCTTCGGCCTGCTGCGGCGTAAGGAGATGGAAGCGCGCGCCACGGCGCTGATGGAATCGTACGGCTTCTCGCTCGACGTGCGCGAGCCGCTGAACCGCTTCTCGGTGGCGATGCAGCAGATCGTCGCCATCTGCCGCGCCATCGACCTCTCGGCGAAGGTGCTGATCCTCGATGAACCCACCGCCAGCCTCGATACCCAGGAAGTCGAAATGCTCTTTACCCTGATGCGTCAGCTGCGCGATCGGGGCGTGAGCCTGATCTTCGTCACCCATTTTCTCGATCAGGTCTATGAGGTGAGCGATCGCATCACGGTGCTGCGCAACGGCAGCTTCGTCGGCTGCCGCGAAACCCGCGAGCTGCCGCAGATCGAGCTGGTCAAAATGATGCTGGGCCGCGAGCTCGAAACCAACGCCCTCCAGCGCGCGGGCCGCACGCTGCTGAGCGACAGGCCGGTCGCCGCGTTCAGCGGCTACGGCAAAAAGGGGACGATCGCGCCGTTCGATCTGGAGGTGCGCCCCGGCGAGATCGTCGGCCTGGCGGGCCTGCTGGGATCGGGCCGGACCGAAACCGCCGAGGTGATTTTCGGCATCAAGCCTGCCGACAGCGGCACGGCGCTGATTAAAGGCAAGCCGCAGGCGCTGCGCTCGCCGCACCAGGCGTCGTGCCTGGGCGTCGGCTTCTGCCCTGAGGATCGTAAAACGGACGGCATTATCGCCGCCGCCTCGGTGCGGGAAAATATTATTCTGGCGCTGCAGGCCCAGCGCGGCTGGCTGCGCCCGATCCCCAGACGCGAGCAAAACGCCATCGCCGAGCGCTTTATCCGCCAGCTCGGCATTCGCACGCCGAGCGCGGAGCAGCCGATTGAATTTCTCTCCGGCGGGAATCAGCAGAAGGTGCTGCTCTCCCGCTGGCTGCTGACCAAACCGCAGTTCCTGATCCTCGACGAGCCGACGCGCGGCATCGACGTCGGGGCGCACGCGGAGATCATCCGCCTGATCGAAACGCTCTGCGCGGACGGGCTGGCGCTGCTGGTGATCTCCTCCGAGCTGGAGGAGCTGGTGGGCTATGCCGATCGCGTCATCATCATGCGCGATCGCAAACAGGTGGCAGAGATCCCGCTGGATAAGCTGTCGGTTCCGGCGATCATGAATGCCATCGCGGCATAAGGAGACACGCGTGATGCCCCGTTCGCTTTCCCACACCGAGCCGAAAAAGCGCCGCTTCAGCTGGCCGACCGGCACGCCGCAAATCGCGGCGCTGCTGCTGGTGCTGCTCGTCGATAGCCTGGTTGCGCCGCACTTCTTTCAGATTGTGGTTCAGGACGGGCGGCTGTTCGGCAGCCCGATCGATATCTTAAACCGCGCGGCCCCCGTCGCGCTGCTGGCGATCGGCATGACGCTGGTGATCGCCACCGGCGGGATCGACCTCTCCGTCGGGGCGATCATGGCGATTGCCGGGGCGACCGCCGCCTCGATGACCGTCGCCGGACACAGCCTGCCGATGGTGCTGCTAGCGGCCTTAGGCACCGGCGTGCTGGCCGGACTGTGGAACGGCATTCTGGTGGCGGTGCTTAAGATCCAGCCGTTCGTCGCCACCCTGATTTTAATGGTCGCCGGGCGCGGCGTCGCGCAGCTGATCACCTCCGGGCAGATTGTTACCTTTAACTCGCCGAGCCTGGCGTGGATCGGCAGCGGCAGGCTGTTCTTCTTCCCGACGCCGGTGATGATTGCCCTGTCCACGCTGGTCGTCTTCTGGCTGTTCACCCGCAAAACGGCGCTGGGCATGTTTATTGAAGCGGTGGGGATCAACATTCGGGCGGCGAAAAACGCCGGGGTCAACACGCGGCTGATGGTGATGCTGACCTACGTGCTGAGCGGCGTCTGCGCCGCCATCGCGGGCGTGATCGTGGCCGCCGACATTCGCGGCGCGGACGCCAACAACGCCGGGCTGTGGCTCGAGCTGGACGCCATTCTGGCGGTGGTGATCGGCGGCGGCTCGCTGATGGGCGGGCGCTTTAACCTGCTGCTGTCGGTGGTGGGCGCCCTGATCATCCAGGGCATGAACACCGGGATCTTGCTCTCCGGCTTCCAGCCGGAGCTTAATCAGGTGGTAAAAGCGGTGGTCGTGCTCTGCGTGCTGATCGTGCAGTCGCCGCGCTTTGTCAGCATCATCAAGGGGATACGCGGCCATGATAAAACGTAATTTACCGTTAACCATCACGCTGGGCGTGTTTGTGCTGGGCTATCTCTACTGCCTGACCCAGTTCCCCGGCTTTGCCTCAACGCGCGTGATCTGCAACATCCTGACCGACAACGCCTTTCTCGGCATCATCGCCGTCGGCATGACCTTCGTGATCCTCTCCGGCGGGATCGATCTCTCGGTTGGCTCGGTGATCGCCTTTACCGGCGTGTTCCTCGCGAAGGCGATTGGCTTCTGGGGCATTTCGCCGCTGCTGGCCTTCCCGCTGGTGCTGGCGATGGGCTGCGCCTTTGGCGCCTTTATGGGGCTGCTGATCGACGCGCTTAAAATCCCGGCGTTTATCATTACCCTTGCGGGGATGTTCTTCCTGCGCGGCGTGAGCTATCTGGTGTCGGAGGAGTCGATCCCGATTAACCACCCTGTCTACGACACGCTCTCCAGCCTGGCGTGGAAAATTCCCGGCGGCGGACGCCTCAGCGCGATGGGCCTGCTGATGCTGGGCGTGGTAGTCATCGGCATTTTCCTCGCCCACCGCACCCGCTTTGGCAACCAGGTGTACGCCATCGGCGGCAGCGCGACGTCGGCGAACCTGATGGGGATCTCGACCCGCAGCACGACGATCCGCATCTACATGCTCTCGACCGGCCTGGCGACGCTGGCGGGGATCGTCTTCTCCATCTATACCCAGGCGGGCTACGCGCTGGCGGGCGTCGGCGTGGAGCTGGATGCGATCGCCTCCGTGGTGATTGGCGGCACGCTGCTCAGCGGCGGGGTGGGCACGGTGCTGGGCACGCTGTTCGGCGTGGCGATACAGGGGCTGATCCAGACCTACATCAACTTCGACGGGACGCTCAGCTCGTGGTGGACAAAAATCGCCATCGGCATCCTGCTGTTTATTTTCATCGCGCTGCAGCGCGGCCTGACCGTGCTTTGGGAGAATCGGCAGAGCTCGCCCGTCACGCGCGTATAAATATTCTCCGGTAGCGGCCGATACTCTCTCTTTATGCCCAGAAATATCTCGCTACCGGAAATAACATCATGCTTAAAACGCTATCGATTCGTACCGGCTTGCTTTCGTTACTGGCCGTTATGACCCTTCTGCTGCTGATCGTCAGCGGCATCGGCATTTATGCCCTCACCCAGAGTTCCGCTTCGCTTCAGCGCATCAACCACCTTCAGGGTGAGCAGATGGTGCAGCTCAATTCTGGCTACACGCTGCTCCTGCGCGCCCGAAACGAGGCCGGACAGGCCGTTCGAATGATGGAGATCGGCCTGCTGGACGATGCCACCCGATCGGTGAAGAACATCAATCAGGAGGTCGGCCAGGCGCAGAAAACGCTTAAGCGCGTGATCGACGGCGGCGTGGCGGACGAGCAGGGGCAGGCGCTGCTCGACAAGGTGGCGGCGAGCCTCGCGGCCTATAGCCAGCAGGGGATTAATCCGATGCTGAAGGCCCTTAACGCGCAGAGCGCGGACGGCTACTACGACCTGCTGGAGAATACGCTGATCCCGGTGGCGAAGCAGTTTGACAACGACATGCAGGCGTTTCAGGCCTGGAGCGAGGCGCGCGGCAGGGCGGAAGTGAGCGCCGTGCAGTCGAGTAAAACCCGGGTGCTGATCCTCATCGTGGTGGCGGCGCTGCTCACGGCGGGCATCATCGTGCTGGCCTGGCTGGCGCTGCGCCATATGCTGCTTAAGCCGCTGTCGGCCTCCATTTCGCAGCTGGAGCAGGTGGCCGCCGGGGATTTGACCCAGGCGCTCAACGCCCCGGCAAGCCAGGAGTTTAACCGCCTGAACGCGGCGATAGAGGAGATGCGCCAGTCGCTGATGGGGTCGGTTCTGCGCGTTCGCGACGCCAGCTCGCAGATCGATACCGGCAGCCGCGAGCTGACGGCGGGGAATCAGCATCTGGCTCAGAGAACCGAATCCACCGCCACCTCGCTTGAGCAGACGGCGGCCAGCATGGAGGAGATCACCGCCACGGTGAAGCTCAACGCGGACAACGCCGAGCAGGCGCACAAGCTGGCGAAGTCGGTCTCCGACACCGCCGACCACGGCAGCGAAATGGTCTGCTACGTGATTGAGAAGATGCGCGATATCTCCGGCAGCTCGGCGCGCATCGCCGACATCCTGAGCGTGATTGACGGGATCGCCTTCCAGACCAACATTCTGGCGCTGAACGCCTCCGTCGAAGCGGCGCGCGCGGGCGAGCAGGGGCGCGGCTTTGCCGTCGTTGCGGGCGAAGTGCGTAATCTCGCCAGCCGCAGCGCCGATGCGGCAAAAGAGATCCGCGCGCTGATTAGCGATTCGCAAACCCACGTGACCGAGGGCAGCGAGCTGGCCCAGCAGGCGGGCGAGACGATGGATGAAATTGCCACCGAAGTGCTGCGCATGACGAAGCTGATGCGCGAAATTGCCACCGCCTCGCAGGAGCAGAGCCGCGGCATTGAGCAGGTGAACATCGCGGTCAATCAGATGGACGAAACCGCCCAGCAAAACGCGGCGCTGGTGCAGCAATCTTCCGCGGCAACGCGCTCGCTGGAAGCGCAGTCGCGCGAGCTGATGGAGGCCATGGCTTCGTTTAAGCTGACGGCGCAAACCGCCTGAAAGAAGAGAACGGGGGAGCCGGGCGGCTCCCCTGAGGAACGGCGTTACGCGTCCGGATATTCGCGGATCATGCGCTCAACGTCTTCGACCATGTGATCATTGCCGACGAAGAACGAGCGGCGCTGGTGCAGGCTTTCCGGCACGATGTCCAGAATGCGCTGCTTGCCGTCGCTCGCTTTGCCGCCCGCCTGCTCGGCGAGGAACGCCATCGGGTTGCACTCGTACAGCAGGCGCAGCTTGCCTTCCGGGTGGCTGGCGGTGCTAGGGTAAAGATAGATGCCGCCCTTCAGCAGGTTGCGGTGGAAATCCGCGACAAGCGAGCCGATGTAGCGGGAGGTGTACGGGCGCTGGGTGGCCTTATCCTCTTCCTGGCAGAACTTGATGTACTTCTTCACGCCGTTCGGGAAGCGGATGTAGTTGCCTTCGTTGATGGAGTAGGTGTTGCCTTTCTGCGGGAAGCGCATGCGCTCCTGGCTCAGGCAGAAGACGCCCAGCGACGGGTCGTAGGTGAAGGCGTGCACGCCGCAGCCGGTGGTGTACACCAGCATGGTGGACGAGCCGTAAACCACGTAGCCCGCGGCAACCTGCTGGCTGCCCGGCTGGAGGAAGTCTTCTTCCGTCACCGGCGTGCCGACCGGGGTCACGCGGCGGTAGATAGAGAAAATAGTCCCGACGGAGACGTTAACGTCGATGTTGGACGAGCCATCCAGAGGATCCATCAGCACGACGTATTTTGCGTGCTCGCACCCTTCGAAGACGACGATTTCGTCTTCTTCCTCAGAGGCGATACCCGCCACGATGTCGCGCGCGCGCAGTGCAGCTTTCAGTTTTTCATTGGCGAACAGGTCGAGTTTCTGCTGAACCTCGCCCTGCACGTTTTCGGCACCGCTGGCACCCAGGATATCGACCAGCCCGGCCTTGTTAATATCGCGGTGGATGATCTTGGCGCCCAGCTTTATTGCCGACAGCAAAGCAGTGAGCTCGCCGGTAGCATGAGAAAACTCGTGCTGCTTTTCGACAATAAATTCACCTAACGTTTTCATAACACTTTCCCTGCATCTTATGTTGAGTAAAGCGGTTGATGTCCAACAATCTTAACAAATATTCAAATAGTAGCGCAGAGGTGAATCGCGCCAGCAAAATACGGATTTACCTGAAATGCGTTTCACACCCGCTGACATGTGAGTAAAATGTGCGCCACATTAAAGAAGGATAGTGACGTATGCGCATTCATATATTGGGGATTTGTGGCACGTTTATGGGCGGACTGGCACTGCTGGCGCGCTCTTTGGGCCACGAGGTGACAGGTTCGGACGCCAATGTGTATCCGCCAATGAGCACGCTGCTTGAGAAAGAGGGGATCTCCCTGATTCAGGGATACGATGCCGGCCAGCTGGATCCGCAGCCGGACCTGGTCATCATTGGCAACGCCATGACCCGCGGTAATCCGTGCGTTGAGGCGGTGCTGGAACGCAACATTCCGTACATGTCCGGCCCGCAGTGGCTGCATGACTTTGTGCTGCGCGACCGCTGGGTGCTGGCCGTGGCCGGTACGCACGGCAAAACGACCACCGCCGGCATGGCGACCTGGATCCTCGAAGCGTGCGGCTACAAGCCTGGCTTCGTGATCGGCGGCGTACCGGGCAATTTCGACGTCTCTGCGCGCCTCGGCGACAGCCCGTTCTTCGTGATCGAAGCGGACGAATACGACTGCGCGTTCTTCGACAAGCGCTCCAAGTTTGTTCACTACTGCCCGCGCACGCTGATCCTCAACAACCTTGAGTTCGATCACGCGGACATCTTTGACGACCTGAAAGCCATTCAGAAGCAGTTCCACCACCTGGTGCGTATCGTGCCGGGGCAGGGACGCATCATCTACCCGGAAAACGACATCAACCTGAAGCAGACCCTGGCGATGGGCTGCTGGAGCGAGCAGGAGCTGGTGGGCGAGCAGGGCCACTGGCAGGCGAAAAAGCTGAATGCGGATGCCTCCGAGTGGGAAGTGCTGCTCGACGGTGAAAAAGTGGGTGAGGTGAAGTGGGCGCTGGTAGGCGAGCACAACATGCACAACGGCCTGATGGCGATTGCCGCCGCGCGTCACGTGGGGGTTCTGCCTGCGGACGCCGCCAGCGCGCTGGGCTCGTTCATTAACGCCCGCCGCCGCCTTGAGCTGCGCGGTGAAGCCAACGGCGTGACGGTGTATGACGATTTCGCGCACCACCCGACGGCGATCCTCGCGACGCTGGCCGCGCTGCGCGGTAAGGTCGGCGGAACGGCGCGGATCCTGGCCGTGCTGGAGCCGCGCTCGAACACCATGAAGATGGGCATCTGCAAAGACGATCTCGCGCCGTCGTTAGGGCGTGCGGATGAGGTCTTCCTGCTGCAGCCGCAGCATATTCCGTGGCAGGTGGCGGAAGTGGCCGACGCCTGCATTCAGCCTGCGCACTGGAGCGCGGACGTGGATGTTTTAGCGGATATGGTGGTGAAAGCCGCCCAGCCGGGCGATCACATTCTAGTGATGAGCAACGGCGGGTTTGGTGGCATCCATCAGAAGCTGCTGGACGGCCTGGCGAAGAAGGCGGCAGCGACAGCCGTGTAAAAAAAAGCCCGGTGGCGCTAGCGCTTACCGGGCCTACTTTTCCGTGTTTTCTCCCTCGCCCCTCCGGGGAGAGGGCCGGGGTGAGGGGAACAGATTACTCTTCGTTCTCAGACAGCTCGCGCAGGTACTGGAAAATCAGGCGCGCGGACTTCGGCGGCTTATTCCCTTCTTTCTCTTTCTTCGCGTTGCGGATCAAAGAGCGCAGCTGCTGGCGGTCGGCGTCCGGCCACAGGTTCAGCACTTCCGGCACGGCGTCATCACCTTGCTCAATCAGACGATCGCGAATTTGCTCCAGCTTGTGGAACAGCGCAACCTGCTGGTTGTGGCGGTTTTTCAGCTTGTCCAGCGCCTGGCGGATCGGTTCAACGTCGCGCTGACGCAGCATTTTCCCGATAAGCTGAAGCTGGCGACGACGGCCTTCTTTTTTGATTTTCTGTGCCAGCTCAATGGCATCACGCAGATCCTGGTCGAGCGGGATCTTATCCAGCGCGTTTTTACCCAGTTCTACCATTTCCGCGCCAAGCTGTTTTAACTCTTCGGCGTCACGTTTAATTTCACTTTTACTGACCCAGATGATCTCATCATCTTCGTCTTCGATGTCATCACCGGGAACGTCGTCGAGCCAGTCTTCGGGCTGCTTAGTCATGTCAGGCTCCTTAAAAAAAGAGGCTAATGTTACCAGTTAAGACGCGCACTGAAAAACGGTTCTCTGTTAGACTTCAGTTAACTCTCTCTTACAGTATGGCATTTGCGATGAAAGTAACCTCCCAAGTTGAAGCGCAGCGTAAGATCCTCGAAGAAGCCGTCTCCACCGCGCTGACGCTCGCGTCAGGCAAATCAGATGGCGCCGAGGTGGCGGTCAGCAAAACCACCGGCATCAGCGTGAGCACCCGCTATGGCGAAGTGGAAAACGTCGAATTTAACAGCGACGGCGCGCTGGGGATTACCGTCTATCACCAGAACCGCAAAGGCAGCGCGTCATCAACCGATCTTAGCCCGGATGCGATTGCCCGTACGGTGCAGGCCGCGCTGGATATCGCCCGCTACACCTCGCCCGACCCTTACGCGGGCGTGGCGGACAAAGATCTGCTGGCCTTCGACGCCCCGGATCTCGATCTTTTCCATCCGGCGGAAGTAACCCCGGATGAAGCCATCGAAATGGCCGCGCGCGCCGAGCAGGCCTCCCTGCAGGCCGACAAGCGCATCACCAATACCGAAGGCGGCAGCTTTAACAGCCACTACGGCATCAAGGTTTTCGGCAACAGCCACGGCATGCTGCAGGGCTACTGCTCTACGCGCCACTCGCTTTCGAGCTGCGTGATCGCGGAAGAGAACGGCGATATGGAGCGTGATTACGCCTATACCATTGGCCGCGCGCTGGGCGATTTGCAGTCTCCGGAGTGGGTCGGCAAAGAGTGCGCCGAGCGCACGCTGTCGCGCCTTTCTCCGCGCAAGCTCTCCACCATGAAGGCCCCGGTCATTTTTGCCAACGAAGTGGCGACCGGCCTGTTCGGTCACCTGGTCGGTGCCATCGCGGGCGGCTCGGTTTACCGTAAATCCACCTTCCTCCTCGACTCGCTGGGCAAGCAGATCCTGCCGGAGTGGCTGACCATCGAAGAGCATCCGCACCTGCTGAAAGGCCTGGCCTCCACGCCGTTCGACAGCGAAGGCGTTCGCACCGAGCGTCGCGACATTATTAAAGACGGCGTGCTGACCCAGTGGCTGCTCACCAACTACTCCGCGCGCAAGCTGGGGCTGAAAAGCACCGGCCACGCGGGCGGCATCCACAACTGGCGCATCGCCGGACAGGGGCTGAACTTTGAGCAGATGCTCAAAGAGATGGGCACCGGCCTGGTGGTCACTGAGCTGATGGGCCAGGGCGTCAGCGGCATCACCGGCGACTACTCGCGCGGCGCGGCGGGCTTCTGGGTGGAGAACGGTGAAATCCAGTATCCGGTGAGCGAAATTACCATCGCCGGAAACCTGAAGGACATGTGGCGCAATATCGTGACGGTCGGTAACGATATTGAAACCCGCAGCAATATACAGTGTGGTTCTGTACTTCTGCCCGAAATGAAAATTGCGGGTCAATAGCGATAGCGTTTTGTTAATAATAAAAAAGGAAGTGAGCAATGCGTAAACACCTGTTAGCGATCGTCGCCGCGTCAACGCTGGTTCTTGGCTCTTCTGCGTTTGCCGCCGATCTTGAAGACAATATGGACATCCTCAGCGAAAACCTGAAGGTGGTGCAGAAAACGGACAATGCGGCGGAAATGAAGGACGCACTGACCAAAATGCGTGAAGCGGCGCTGGATGCGCAAAAAGCCACCCCGCCGAAGCTGGAAAACAAAGCGCCGGACAGCCCTGAAATGAAGGACTTCCGCCACGGCTTTGACGTGCTGGTGGGCCAGATCGACGGCGCGCTGAAGCTCGCCAACGAAGGCAAGGTGAAGGACGCCCAGGCGGCAGCCGATCAGTTCGTCGCCACGCGCAATGCGTACCATAAAAAGTACCGCTAACCGATCGCGCATCTGACACGCATCCAGCGGGGGCCATTGGCCCCCGTTTTTTTTGCCCGGTAATAAGTAAACCCTATCGCCATCACATTTTTGCGCGATTACGCCCGAACGTTTTCATCCACGCCCCGAATGTTTTTCCGCTTGAATGCGTGATATTCATCACGCAAATACAGCGATTTATCCATATTCAGCGCATTTATGTGGCACAGATCACTAGTGCGGCTCGCCTTTCCACTTTGAAGTGGAAAACAACTCGCTACAAACAATGCGCCCCCGGCGTTAGTTTTATTCCAGAGCCATTAACGGGGTAAGACCAGTGATTAACGGAGCGGTAATGAACGACGTTGGGGAACAGGCGGTGCAAACAGAACAGCTCGCTACCACCATGCTGCAGCAGGTCTATACCCTGCTCGCCGGGCACAACATCATTCCCAATGCGGTACAGGAACAAATGCTCACCTCTCACGTTCGCGCGATGGCGCACCGGTCCGTGACCGGCGAGCCGCTGCCGGAGGTTGAAGCGGACCTGTTCGACGAAATTTCACCTGATTCAATGCAACTCGCCCGCGAAGTGGTGGCGCAGTTCGGCAACCTTCCTGATGAAGAGGCCTGGCTGCTCTCCGTTCACTTTGAAGTCGCGAAAGACAACCTTTAAGGAGCAACACATGGAACAGATTACAGTCGTGATTGGCGATCGCCTGGGCAAAGGTCAGAAAGTGGCTGCCGGTGTAGAGAAAGCAGGTGGACGCGCGGTGGTCGTGCCGGGCGTGGCGGCAGACATGAAGCTGGGCGACGTGATGAAAGCGGAAAATGCCACCTTCGGCATCTCCTTCTGCGGCAGCGGCGGCGCGGGTGCCATCACCGCGCAGACCAAATATGGCTACAAGGCTAAATACGGCATGCGTTCCGTGGACGAGGGCGTCACCGCCATCAACGAAGGCTGCAACGTGCTGGGCTTCGGTTTTATGGATAAAGAAGAGCTGGGCGAGCGTCTGGTGCAGGCGTGGCAGAAGAAGCACGGCGCGTAAGCATGAAAGAACAATTCACAACCACGGTGAGGGTGAAGGGGAAGGGCGACGCCAAAGCGCGCGCCTTTGCCGACGCGCTCAACCACGTTCAGGCCGCGGTGATGAAAGCCTCACCGCATATCTTACTGCGTATTGAGCCACAGGATGTGCAGGTCGTTCAGGCGCAAGAAGCGGTGCGCAAAGAAGCCTTTTTGTTCTTCTTTCTGCGCCGGGAAAGACGCACCTACAGCGTGGAGCTGGATGTGACCGTCAACGTGACCGCTATCAATCTCGACCAGGTGGATTTCGTCACGCAACGCTGATTCTTACTACATAGGGCAGAATAATGTTCCTGATAATTTTAATAAAATCGCTCATCATCGGCGGCCTGGTTGGCGTCGGCGTTGGGGCCGGGGCTGCACGCATGTTTCATGCGCCTACCACACAGGGTATGGGCGCGTTTCGTACGTTGGGGGAACTGAACTCCTGCGAAGGGGATCCGGCTTCTCACTTCTCCTTTGGGCTGGGCTTCTTCTTTAACGCCTGGGCCTCTTCCGTGGCCGCAGGTGCCTTCACCCAGGACGTTGACCACCGCATCATCCCGAACTGGGGCGCCGCGGCGCTGATGATCAAGAACCGCAACGTCGGCGAAACGCTGCACGATCCGCGCAAAATGGCGATTGCCTGCGGCATCATCGGCATGCTGGTCGTCACCTTCCTGAACCTGACCGCCTCCTCCGTGCCCGCCGCGCTTCAGGTCACCGCCGTGAAGGTGCTGGTGCCCGCAGCAAACCTGCTGGTGAACACCGTGATGCCGGTGATCTTCTGGCTGGCGGCCATCGACGCGGGCAAAAAATCCGGCTTCTGGGCCACCGTGTTTGGCGGCGCGGCGCAGCTGATCATGGGCAACGCCGTACCGGGCCTGGTGCTGGGGATCCTGATCGGTAAAGGCGTGGAAGAGAGCGGCTGGAACCACGTCACCAAGGTGATGATGGCGGCCATCGTCGCGCTGTTCGTGCTGAGCGGCTTCTTCCGCGGCTTCGACATGAAGATGATCGAATCCTTCCATCTGACCGTGCCGAACTGGCTCGACATGATCCACAACTCGCTCAGCGGTAAATAACAGGAGCCTCTAAATGGAACAGAATAAAGGTTTTTGGTATGCCGACTGGTCGTTCCCGATCTTCGTTGGCCTGCTCTCCTCCGGCGTCTTCGCCGGGACGCACATGTACTACCTCTACGGCATCGGCGCGTTTAACGAAGTGGCCTTCGTGGCGATGCTGAAAGCGGGTATCGATACCGGCGTGTACGGCGCGGTGGCGGCGTTCGGCGCGAGCTTCCTGTTCGCGCGCATCATCGAAGGATCGCTGGTCGGTATTCTGGATATCGGCGGCGCGATCCAGACCGGCGTGGGCCTCGGCGTTCCGGCGCTGCTGCTCGGCGCGGGCATTATGTTCCCGGTGACCAACTTCATTGCCGCGCTGATTACCGGCCTGGTGATTGGCCTGGCGATTGGCTACGTCATCATCCTGGCGCGTAAGTTCACCATCAACCAGAGCAACTCGACCTACGGCGCGGACGTGATGATGGGCGCGGGCAACGCCTCCGGCCGCTTCCTCGGGCCGTTGATCATCCTCAGCGCCATGACCGCCTCCATTCCTATCGGCGTGGGGTCACTGCTGGGTGCGCTGCTGTTCTACATCTGGCAGAAGCCGATTACCGGCGGCGCGATCCTCGGTGCCATGCTGTTAGGCTGGCTGTTCCCGGTCGCTCTTTAATACCCGCGGGCGCTGCGGCGCCCGCCTTACCAGGAGAACCCCATGTTTGATTTACTCCTGCGCCGCGCGCGCCTCTCCGACGATACCCTGACCGATATCGCCATTCAGGACGGGAAAATCGCGGCGCTGGGCGAGATTAACGCACCCGCCCGTAAAACGGTTGAGCTAAACGGCGACGTGTTCGTCAGCGCAGGCTGGATCGACTCCCACGTTCACTGCTACCCCAATTCCCCGATTTACCACGACGAGCCGGACAGCGTCGGCATCGCCACCGGCGTCACTACCGTGGTGGACGCGGGCAGCACGGGCGCTGACGACGTGGACGACTTCTACGCGATGACCCGCAAAGCCGCGACGGAGGTGTACGCGCTGCTGAACATCTCCCGCGTGGGGCTGATTGCCCAGAACGAGCTGGCCAACATGGCCAATATCGACGCCGACGCGGTGAAGCAGGCGGTGAAGCGCCACCCTGATTTTATCGTCGGCCTGAAGGCGCGCATGAGCAGCAGCGTGGTCGGTGAAAACGGCATCACGCCGCTGGAGCGCGCGAAAGCCATTCAGAAAGAGAACGGCGACCTGCCGCTGATGGTGCACATCGGCAACAACCCGCCGAACCTCGACGAAATCGCCGAGCTGCTGAGCTCTGGCGACATCATCACCCACTGCTACAACGGCAAGCCGAACCGCATCCTGACGCCGTCCGGCGAGCTGCGCGCCTCCATCACCTCCGCCCTGAAGCGCGGCGTGCGTCTGGACGTCGGCCACGGTACCGCGAGCTTCAGCTTTGAGGTGGCGAAGCGCGCCATCGCGATGGGCATTCTGCCGCACACCATCAGCTCGGATATCTACTGCCGCAACCGCATTAACGGCCCGGTAGGAAGCCTGGCGAGCGTGATGTCGAAGTTTCTCGCCATCGGCATGTCATTGCCGCAGGTGATTGAGTGCGTGACCGCCAACGCCGCCGACGGCCTGCGCCTGACGCGCAAGGGGCGCATCGCGCCGGGCCTCGACGCCGACCTGACGCTGTTCACGCTGAAGCGCCAGCCGACGCTGCTGACGGACGCTGAAAACGACAGCCTGCAGGCTGAACACATTCTGGTGCCGCTTGCCGCGATCCGCGCGGGCAAGGGCTACATGACCGAACAAGGGAGCACGGAAAATGCCTTCGATTTATGAGAAGTACCATTTAAAGCAGGTTATCAACACCTCTGGCCGCATGACGGCGCTGGGCGTCTCCACGCCGCGCCCGGAAGTGGTGCAGGCGGCGATGGACGGCATGAATCATTATTTCGAGATGAAGGATCTGGTCAATAAAACCGGTGAATACATCGCCAGGCTGCTGGACGTGGAAGGGGCGACGGTCGTCTCCTGCGCCTCGGCGGGCATTGCCCAGTCCGTGGCGGCGATGCTGGTGAAAGACAGCGACTGGCTGCTGGAAAACCTGCACGTCACCCCGATTGAAAACAATGAAATCGTGCTGCCGAAGGGCCACAACGTCAACTTTGGCGCGCCGGTCGGCACCATGGTGGCGCTGGGCGGCGGCAGGCTGGTGGAAGCGGGCTACGCTAACGAATGTTCCGCCGATCAGCTGGCGGCGGCGATCACCCCGCGCACGGCGGCGATCCTCTACATCAAGTCTCACCACTGCGTGCAGAAAAGCATGCTCAGCGTCGAGCAGGCGGCGGTCGTGGCGCGCAAGCACGATCTGCCGCTGATCGTCGACGCGGCGGCGGAGGAAGATCTGCACGCCTACTACCGCTCCGGCGCTTCTCTTGTTATCTACAGCGGCGCGAAGGCGATCGAAGGGCCAACCAGCGGGCTGGTGATCGGCAGAACCCAGTACGTTGAGTGGGTGAAGCGCCAGACGGCGGGCATTGGCCGCGCGATGAAGGTGGGCAAAGAGGGCATTCTCGGCCTGACCTGCGCCATTGAACACTACCTGACGGCGACCAAGGAGAGCGGCGACGAGATGGTGGCGAAGATGACGCCGTTTATCGACGCGCTCAACACCCTGAACGGCGTCACCGCGCGCGTGGTCTGGGACAGCGCCGGACGCGACATCGCGCGTACCGAGATTAAGTTCGACGAAGCCGCAACCGGCGTCGGCACCGGTGACCTGGTGAATAAGCTCAAGCAGGGCGAATACGCCATTTACTTCCGCGGCTACAAGGCTAACGAAGGGATTATCGAAGCGGACGTGCGCAGCGTGACCGCAGACCAGCTGAACATTGTCTATCGCCGCATTAGCGAAGTATTAGGCCAGGAGAAAAAGGCATGAAACTGACCCCGAATTTTTACCGTGACCGCGTCTGCCTGAACGTGCTGGCAGGCTCAAAAGCCAACGCCAGCGCCATCTACGAGGCGGCGGAAGGCCACGTGCTGGTGGGCGTGCTCTCTAAAAACTACCCGGACGTGGCGAGCGCGGTTGCCGACATGCGCGAGTACGCGCAGCTGATTGATAACGCGCTCTCCGTGGGCCTCGGCGCGGGCGATCCGAACCAGTCGGCGATGGTGAGTGAGATCTCCCGCCAGGTGCAGCCGCAGCATGTGAATCAGGTCTTCACCGGCGTGGCGACCAGCCGCGCGCTGCTGGGGCAGAGCGAGTCCGTGGTCAACGGCCTGGTGTCGCCAACCGGCACCGTCGGCATGGTGAAAATCTCCACCGGCCCGCTGAGCAGCGCGGCACCGGACGGCATCGTGCCGGTTGAAACGGCGATTGCGCTGCTGAAAGATTTCGGCGGCAGCTCGATCAAATACTTCCCGATGGGCGGCCTGAAGTGCCGCGACGAGTACAAAGCGGTAGCGGAAGCCTGCGCGCGTCACGACTTCTGGCTGGAGCCGACCGGCGGTATCGATCTGGAAAACTACGAGGAGATCCTGCAGATCGCCCTCGACGCGGGCGTAAGCAAAATCATCCCGCATATTTACAGCTCGATTATCGACAAGGCCAGCGGCGACACGCGCCCGGAAGACGTGCGCACGCTGCTGGACATGACGAAGAAGCTGGTTAAGTAATAAAACCAACGCCCCTCACCCCGGCCCTCTCCCCAAAGGGGAGAGGGTGTCATAGTCCCCTCTCCCCTTTGGGGAGAGGGTTAGGGTGAGGGGGACATAACGCACCCACCCCAAGGAGCCACCATGCACACCCGTAACCTGCTCGTCGCTTCACTCTCTTTGCTTGCTACCGCCGCCGTCGCGCAAACCCAGTACGCCTGGGTCGGCACCTATAACCCGAACGGCGAGGGGCTGTACCGCTTTACCGTCGACCCGAACACCGGCGCGCTCGGCGATAAAACGCTGGTCAGCAAATTGCCGAACGCCGCGCAGCTTGCCGCCTCGCACGATGGCAAGACGCTGTACGTGGCAAGCGAAGTGGAGCAGGGCGTGGTGCAGGCGCTGCGCGTGGGGGATAACGGCGAACTGAGCGAGCTTAATCAGGTGGCCTCCGGCGGTGCAGGGCCGGTGTACCTGTCGCTGACGCCGAACGGCAAGCATCTGCTGGTGGCGAACTACGTCAGCGGCTCGATTGCGGTTCTGCCGGTCAACGCGGACGGCAGCCTGGGGGACGCCACGGATACCCATCAGGACAGCGGCGAACCGGGCGCGGCAAAACCGGAAGCCGCAGCGGAAGGCAGCTTTGCCATCAGCGATCACAACGGCCCGCACGCGCACATGATCGCCGCCGATCCGAGCGGGAAGTACGTGTTCTCCACCGATCTGGGGCTGGATCGCATCTATCAGTATCATTTTGACGATCGAACCGGGAAGCTGACCCCGAACGATCCGCCGTTTATCAGTGCCTCGTCGAAGGGCGCAGGGCCGCGCCACTTCGTCTTCACGCCGAAAGGCGACGCGCTGTGGCTGATTAACGAAGAGGCCTCAATGCTGACCCACTATACCGTGGCGGCAAACGGCACGCTGAAGGAGGGCAAAACGCTCTCTTCCCTGCCGGAAGGGTACAAAGGCACCAGCTTTGCCGCCGGGCTGGCGTTAAGCGCGGACGGCAGGCAGCTGTATGTGGCTAATCGTTTGCATAACAGCATCGGGCACTTTACCGTAACAGCGGACGGTACGCTCACGCACCGGGACGACGTCTGGACGCGCGGCGACTACCCGCGCACGCTGACGCTCGATAAGCAGGGCCGCTGGCTGTACGTTATGAACCAGCGCAGCGACAACATTACCCGCTTTCGCGTCGCGCAGGACGGCAGGCTGAGCGTTGAGCCGGACTATACGCCGGTCGGCAGTCCATCCCAGATGGTTATTTCACCCTAAGCAGTAAGAGGACAACGACGTGCGATTTCCGAACCAACGTTTAGCGCAACTTTTCGATCTGTTGCAAAACGAGACGCTGCCGCAGGACGAGCTGGCGCAGCGGCTGTCGGTTTCCACGCGAACCGTCCGGGCGGACATTACCGCCCTCAACGCGCTGCTGGCGAGCCACGGCGCGCAGTTCGTGCTGAGCCGCGGCAGCGGCTATCAGCTCAAAATTGACGATGCGGCGCGCTATCAGGCCCTGCAGGATTCCCACCCGCGCGCGCTGCGCATTCCGCGCACGGGAACGGAGCGCGTCCACTATCTGGTGGTGCGTTTTCTCACCTCGGCGTTTTCGCTCAAGCTCGAAGATCTGGCGGACGAGTGGTTCGTCAGCCGCGCCACGCTGCAAAGCGATATGGTCGACGTGCGCGACTGGCTGGCCCGCTACAGCCTGACGCTGGAGACCCGGCCGCGCCACGGCATGAAGCTGTTTGGCAGCGAAATGTCGATTCGTGCCTGCCTGACCGATTTGCTGTGGGAGCTGGCGCAGCAGGACAGCCTGAACCCGCTGGTCACCGAGGTGGCGCTCAACGCGGGCGTGCCGGAGCAGATGTTGACCGTGCTGCACGACGCGCTGACGCGGCACCACATTCGCCTGACCGACGAAGGCGAGCTGTTCCTGCGCCTCTACTGCGCGGTGTCGGTGCGCCGCATCAGCGAAGGCTATCCGCTGCCGGAATTTCACGCGGAAGACGTTGAGGAGAACGTGCGCGACGCGGCGAAAGAGATCGCCGCCACAATCCAGCAGCTGGCGGACAAAGCGCTTTCGCCTTCGGAGGAGAGCTGGCTGTGCGTGCACATTGCCGCGCGGCAGATCCAGGAGATTGCGCCAAGCGCGATCAATGCCGACGATGACGAAGCGCTGGTCAACTACATCCTGCGCTACATCAACACCCACTATAATTACAACCTGCTCAGCGACGCGCAGCTGCACGCGGATCTACTGACGCATATTAAAACCATGATCACCCGCGTGCGGTATCAGATCATGATCCCCAATCCGCTGCTGGATAACATCAAGCAGCACTACCCGATGGCGTGGGACATGACCCTGGCCGCGGTGTCGAGCTGGGGGAAATACACGCCGTACGTCATCAGCGAAAACGAGATTGGTTTCCTGGTGCTGCACATCGGCGTGGGGCTGGAGCGGCACTACAACGTCGGCTATCAGCGCCAGCCGCGCGTGCTGCTGGTGTGCGATGCCGGTAATGCGATGGTGCGCATGATTGAGGCGGTGCTGCAGCGTAAATACCCGCAGATTGAGATCGCCCGCACCCTGACCCTGCGCGAGTACGAGCTGGCGGACGCGATTGGCGAAGACTTCGTCATCTCCACCGCCCGCATCAGCGAAAAAGCGAAGCCGGTGGTGACGATTGCGCCGTTCCCGACGGACTATCAGCTGGAGCAAATTGGCAAGCTGGTGCTGGTGGACCGCACCCGCCCGTGGATGCTGGATAAATATTTCGACGCCGCCCACTTTCGCATCATCAACGCGCCGGTCGACCAGCAGACCCTGTTCCGCGAGCTGTGCGAGCAGCTTGAGGGCGAAGGCTTTGTCGGCGCGGAGTTTCTGGACTCCGTGATTGAGCGCGAGGCCATCGTCAGCACCATGCTCGGCGACGGCATTGCGCTTCCGCACTCGCTTGGGCTGCTGGCGCAAAAAACCGTGGTCTATACCGTGCTGGCCCCGCAGGGCATTCCGTGGGGCGACGAAACCGCGCACGTGATTTTCCTGCTCGCCATCAGCAAAAGCGAATACGAAGAGGCGATGGCGATCTACGATATTTTCGTCACCTTCCTGCGCGAGCGCGCGATGTCGCGGCTGTGCGGCTGCAAGGATTTTACGGAATTTAAGGCGGTGGCGATGGAGAGTTTGAGCCGGTTTTGAAGAGGAGGCGGATAGAGGTTATCCGCCAAAGCTCAGCGCAAATGATGCACAACCTGGTTGCTGCTGCCGCGCCAGATCAGCGCCGGGTCTTTTAAATCCTGCACGAACTTGCCGTCGACCAGGACGTTAATCAGATCTACCACTTCCATTTGCTGCGCGTTCAGCTCATCCAGCTTATAGCCCGTCCAGACCCAAATGTCTTTTCCCGCGCACTCAGTTCGAATGCGTTTCACCAGCCTGAGTATGTCCGGCACGTTTTGCGGGTGGAGCGGATCGCCGCCGGAGAGCGAAATCCCCTGGCGGTGGATGCGCGTGTCGTTCAGGTCATTGACGATCTTGTCTTCCATCTCTTTGGTAAACGGCATGCCAGAGTTCAGACGCCAGGTGCTTTTGTTGTAGCAGCCGGGGCATTCGTGAACGCAGCCTGAAACAAACAGGGTGCAGCGGGTGCCGGGGCCGTTGACGATGTCGACGGGGTAGTATTGATGGTAATTCATTTTCGCTTCTCAATTGACGCCATTACTGCGTTGGCTGCACTCTCTCACCCGGGTCACTTACTTATGTAAGCTCCCCGGGATTCGTTCGCTTGCCGCCTTGTCCTGACGCCAATTGCTTTGCGAAAAGCAGTACACCGGCAGGCAATAAATCAGACGAACTTAACCGATCTGCCCATTCCCCAGATGCTTCACGCGGCGCTTCACCTCTTCCTGCTTGCCGGCGTTGAACGGACGCGCGTCCGGGCTGCCGAGGTAGCCGCACACGCGGCGGGTGACGGAGACGCGGGCCGCATCGTGGTTGCCGCATTTCGGACAGGTGAATCCCTTGCTGGTGCACTCAAACTCGCCGGTAAAGCCGCACTCGTAGCATTCGTCGATTGGCGTGTTGGTCCCGTAGTACGGCACGCGCTGGTAGCTATAGTCCCACACGTCTTCCAGCGCCTTCAGGTTGTGCTGGATGTTCGGGTACTCGCCGTAGCAGATGAAGCCGCCGCTGGCGATCGGCGGATAGGCCGCTTCGAAGTCGATCTTGTCGTACGGGTTCACCTTTTTCTCCACGTCCAGGTGGAAGCTGTTGGTGTAATAGCCTTTATCCGTCACCCCGTTTACCACGCCGAACTCGGCGGTATCCAGGCGGCAGAAGCGATCGCACAGGTTTTCGCTCGGCGTGCTGTAGAGGCTAAAGCCGTAGCCGGTCTCGTCTTTCCACTGGTCAACCGCGTCGCGCAGGCGCTGCACAATCGCGATGCCCTTTTCGCGCAGCATTTCGCTGTCGTACATGTGCTGGTCGCCAAACAGCGCGTTGATGGTCTCGTGAATGCCGATGTAGCCGAGCGAAATCGACGCGCGGCCGTTTTTGAAGATCTCAGACACGTCGTCGTCGGCCTTCAAACGCACGCCGCAGGCGCCTTCCATATAGAGGATCGGGGCCACGCGCGCCTTCACGCCCTCCAGGCGGGCGATGCGGGTCATCAGCGCCTTACGCGCCAGCTGCAGGCGTTCGTCCAGCAGCGTCCAGAACGCCGCTTCGTTACCTTTTGCTTCCAGCGCGATGCGCGGCAGGTTCAGGCTGATCACGCCCAGGTTATTACGCCCGTCGTGGATCTGCTCGCCGTTTTCGTCTTCGTACACGCCGAGGAAGCTGCGGCAGCCCATTGGCGTTTTAAACGAGCCGGTGACTTTAACCACCTGATCGTAGTTGAGGATATCCGGGTACATGCGCTTGCTCGCGCACTCCAGCGCCAGCTGCTTGATGTCGTAGTTCGGATCGCCAAACTTGTGGTTCAGGCCGTCGCGGATGGCGAACACCAGCTTCGGGAACACCGCGGTTTTGCGGTTTTTGCCGAGGCCGGAAATGCGGTTGCGCAGGATAGACTGCTGAATCAGGCGCGATTCCCAGCTGGTGCCGAGACCAAAACCGAAGGTCACAAACGGCGTCTGGCCGTTGGCGGTGTGCAAGGTGTTCACTTCGTACTCCAGGGACTGGAACGCGTCGTAGCACTCTTTTTCGGTGCGGGCGTGCGCGTAGCCGTCGGCGTCCGGGATCTGCCACTCTTCGGCGGTTTTGCGGTGCTTGTTGAAGCTCTCGGTCACGAACGGCGCGAGCACTTCGTCAATGCGGTTAATGGTGGTGCCGCCGTAAATATGGCTGGCAACCTGGGCGATAATCTGCGCCGTAACCGCCGTCGCGGTGGAGATCGACTTCGGCGGCTCAATCTCGGCGTTACCCATCTTAAAGCCCTGGGTCAGCATGCCTTTCAGGTCGATCAGCATGCAGTTGAACATTGGGAAGAACGGCGAGTAGTCGAGATCGTGATAGTGGATCTCGCCGCGCTCGTGCGCCGACACCACGTCGCGCGGCAGCAGGTGCTGACGGGCGTAGTGTTTAGCCACGATGCCGGCCAGCAGGTCGCGCTGGGTGGGGATCACTTTACTGTCTTTGTTGGCGTTCTCGTTGAGCAGCGCCGAGTTGGTCTGCTCGACCAGGCCGCGAATTTCCTGGTTCAAACGACCGCGCTTTTCACGCTGAACGTCGCGGTCGTGGCGGTATTCAATATAGGCGCGCGCCAGCTGCTTGTAGGGGCCGGACATCAGCTGGTTTTCGACAGCGGTCTGAATATCATTGATATCCACCTGGCTGCGCTCGTTCATCTGGCTGCTAACGACTTCTGCGACGGTGGCGCAGTAATCTGCGTCATCGACTCCCGCTGCTTTAGCTGCACGCAGAATGGCTTCTTTAATGCGCTCTGATTTAAACGGCACTTTACAGCCATCACGTTTCATCACATGCGGTGTCATGATCACTCCATTTTTAAAAACAGGTTATCCACAGAGGCGGAGAAGGCAGTGCCGGATGATTTGTCAGCCAGGCCAGAGACTTCCCTCGTTCCCAACGCCTGTTATCCACAATTCCGGCCAGCGTTGGTGCCGTCTTGTTGTTGGAATAGTAGACGATAAATACAAGATATTGGGTCGGGATGCATTTTAAGTGCTACATATAGTGATTTGCATCAAACATGTTTGCGATTTTTTTGATTCAGAACAAGGTAAAAAGACGAGAGTACAAACGGCGGGCGATACAGCGTTTGTAAATGCAGAAAGGAAAAATCTGATTAATTATTCAACAAAAACAGCAAAATAAGCCGGACGCCCGCGGGCGCCCGGCAGTCGTTTACTGCTGAAGCCACCAGGCGGCTTCAAACGGACGCAGCGTTGTCGCCTGCGGCGTCGGGTAGTTGCTCATCACGGGCTGCATCTCGCCGTTGAGCAACGCTGACGGACACGCCTGCGGTTCGCCGCTGAGGTTCGCCACCACGAGCAGCGTCTCGCCCTGCCACCGGCGGCGATAGCACCAGAGGGAAGGGTGATCCGGCAGGAGATCCTCGTAATCTCCCCACGTCAGCACCGGCAGCGTTTTGCGCAGGCGAATCAGCGACTGGTAGGTGTAAAACACCGAGTCCGGATCGTCCAGCGCCGCGCGGGCGTTGACGGTTTCATAGTTATCGCAGACGCCGATCCACGGCTCGCCCTCGGTAAAGCCCGCATTGTGCGAAGCGTCCCACTGCATCGGCGTGCGGCCGTTGTCGCGGGATTTACTCGCCAGAATGGCCAGTAATTCCTCCGGATCGCGACCGTTCGCCCGCAGTTCGGCGAACATGTTCAGGCTTTCCACGTCGCGATAGTCGGTGATGCGGCTGAAGTGCGGGTTGGTCATGCCGATCTCTTCACCCTGATAGATGTACGGCGTGCCCTGCATGCCGTGCAGCACCATGCCGAGCATCTTCGCGGCAGCAACGCGGTGCTGGCCCTCGTCGCCAAAGCGCGAGACGATGCGCGGCTGGTCGTGGTTACACCAGAACAGCGCGTTCCAGGCTCTGTTGTGCATCCCCTGTTGCCAGTGGCTGAACAGGGTTTTCAGCGCCACGAAGTCCGGCTTTGCCAGCGTCCACTTCTCGCCGCCGGGATAGTCCACCTTCAGGTGGTGGAAGTTAAAGGTCATCGACAGCTCGCTGCCGTCGAGCGCGGCGTACCGCTGGCAGTTTTCCAGCGACGTTGACGACATTTCCCCCACCGTCATCAGGTTTCGCGGGGCAAAGACGTCGCGGCTCATCTCCTGCAGATAGTCGTGAACGCGCGGCCCGTCGGTGTAAAAGCGGCGACCGTCGCCGATGTCGTCGTCAGGGAAATCCTGATTTTTCGAAATCAGGTTGATCACGTCGAGGCGCAGCCCGTCCACGCCGCGATCGGCCCAGAACTCGCAGACCTTTTTCAGCTCGGCGCGCACCGCCGGGTTTTCCCAGTTGAGGTCTGCCTGCTCCGGGGCGAACAGGTGCAGATAATACTGCTCGCTCTCGGCGTGCCAGCGCCAGGCGTTGCCGCCGAACTTGGAGCGCCAGTTGTTCGGAAGCTGCTCCGGCGTGCCGTCGCGCCAGATGTAGAACTGGCGGTACGGGCTCGTTTTGTTTAGCGACTCGCGGAACCACGCGTGCTGCGTCGAGGTATGATTCAGCACCATGTCCAGCACGATGCGAATGCCGCGCTGGTGCGCCTGGGCTACCAGCTCGTCAAAGTCGTCGAGCGTGCCGTAGGCCGGGTCGATGGCGGTATAGTTCGCCACGTCGTAGCCGTTATCCACCTGCGGAGAAATGTAGAACGGCGTCAGCCAGATGGCGTCGATGCCGAGGGTTTTCAGGTAGTCCAGGCGCTGCGTCACGCCGCGTAAATCGCCGGTGCCGCGCCCGGTGGTGTCCTGGAAGCTCTTTGGGTAAATCTGATAGATGACGCCGTTTTGCCACCAGTGAGGAAGGGTATTCATAATGCGTTCCTGCAAATGCGAAGGGGCGCAACTGCGCCCCGAAAGAGAAAGTTAAACAATCTGCAGCGTGCCCTGACGGAACTTACGCTGGTAAATCACGGTGGTGAGCGCCATCGGGACGATAATCGCCACCGCCATCGCCAGCGCAAACACCTGCCAGAAGGTCGGCTGGATGGAGAGAATGCCCGGCAGGCCGCCGACGCCAATCCCGTTTGCCATCACGCCGTTCAGGCCGCAGAGCAGGCCCGCCAGCCCGGAGCCGATCATCGCGCAGAGCATCGGGAAGCGGTATTTCAGGTTGATGCCGTACATCGCCGGTTCGGTCACGCCGAGGTAGGCGGAGATCGCCGCCGGAACGGAGATCTCACGCTCGTTGTGCTTGCGGCTGACCAGAATAATGCCGGTCACCGCCGAGGCCTGCGCAATGTTAGACAGCGCGATGACAGGCCACACCGGCGTGCCGCCGAGGCTCTGAATCATCTGCATATCAATCGCCAGCGTCGTCTGGTGTACGCCGGTAATAACCAGCGGGGCGTACAGGAAGCCGAACAGCGCGGCACCAATCGGCGCGAAGCTGCCGGTCATCAGATGACGCACCGCGAAGGCCACGCCGTCGCCAATCATGCGGCCAAACGGACCGATAAACGCGTGGGCCAGGAACACCGCCAGAATCAGCGAGCAGACCGGGACGACCACCAGATAGAGATAGTCCGGCACGATGCGCTTCAGGCGCGTTTCAATAAAGCCGAGCGTCAGGCCGGCCAGCAGCGCCGGGATCACCTGCGCCTGATAGCCCACCTTGGCGATGGTAAACAGGCCGAAGTTCCACACGTCCGGCACCTGCTGACCAAGTAAGTAAGCGTTCATTAACTGCGGAGAGACCAGCGTGACGCCCAGCACGATGCCGAGGATCGGCGTGCCGCCCATCTTGCGCACCGCCGACCAGCAGATGCCCACCGGCAGATAGAAGAAGATCGCTTCGCCAATCAGCCACAGGAAGTCGTAGATGCTTTGCAGGGCGGGATACATCTGCGCCAGCGTTTTGCCGTCGCTCATCGGCACGTCGCCGATAACGTTGCGGAAGCCCAGGATCAGGCCTCCGCTGATAAGCGCAGGCAGCAGCGGGAAGAAGATTTCCGCGAAGTGGGAAATCAGCTGCTCGTGCCACTTCATATTCTGGCGCGCCGCTTTCTTCGCCTGCTCCTTATCTGCAGACGAATGCCCGGTTGTCGCCAGCAGAGCCTGATAGTAATCGCCCACTTCGGTACCAATCACCACCTGGAACTGCCCGGCGTTGGTGAAGCAGCCTTTGACCATCTTCAGTTCTTCAATGGCCTTCGGATCGGCTTTGGTCGGATCGTTTAACACAAAGCGCAGGCGGGTAATGCAGTGGCTGACGGTCGCGATGTTCTCGCGCCCGCCCACCAGGACAATCAGCCGATCGATATCGGCCTGGTTAACTTTACTCATCATGAAACCTCATGACAGATGGGGAAGGATGTAATGACCTGAGCGCAAGCCTACGCGTTAAGCGTGACGGCGGAAATGGGAACGTTCCCGAAATCGGGCGAGGATCACACTAATTCGCTTTTCGGCGTTTACGCGAGGTGGGAGGGAACGACGATCTGGCGCGGTTCGGCGCGTCCGTTTATCTGCTCGATCAGCTGCGCGGCGGCCTGCCTGCCGGACTCGGCGTAGCCGGGATCGACGGTGATAATTTCAGGGTGCAGGAACGTCATCAGCGGCGTGCTGCCGACGCTTGCCAGCTGGAGCTCGCTGACGCGCTGCTCCTGGAGATACTTGCTCGCCCCCAGCGCCAGGGTGTCCGTGGCGCAGACCAGCGCGGTGGTCTGCGGCGTCAGCACGCTGGCGACCTGCTCGTAGCCCTGCTTCATGCCCAGCCCCGGCAGGGAGGCCACGGCGGGAAGATTATGCTGCTTGCAGAATGAAAGATACGCCTCATGGCGGCGCTTGCCGGTGGTGACGTCGGAATGCGGCACGCCCAGGTAGCTGATATGGCGATGCCCGTCGTCGAACAGGCGCTGCATCAGGGTGATTATCGCCCCTTCGTCGTCGTAGCACACCGAAGCAAACCCGCTGGCGTCACGCGCCAGCAGCACCAGCGACGGCTGCCAGGGCTTGAGCATCTCGTCCTTGATGCCGGTAAAACCAAACAGCACCACGCCGTCGATGTTGCGGCGCTGGAGCATACCGAGATGCTCTTCTACCATCTGCGGCGAGAACTGGCTCTCCATCATGATCGGGTCGTAGCCCTGCTCGTAAAAGGCGGGCAGCATGGTCTGTACGGCAAGGTTTTCAGACAGGGAATCCAGGCGCGAGACGATAATCGCCACCACTTTGTCGCTCTGGCCGCGCATGGCGCGCGCGGAGCGGGAAGGGGAAAAGCCGTGCTGGTTCATCACCGCCTCGACGCGCTCGCGCGTGCGTTCGCTGACACCGCTTTCGTTGTTCAGCACGCGCGAAACGGTGGATTTACCCACGCCGCTTAAACGCGCGATGTCTTTAATCGTAAGGCGGTTCTGCATGCTGTATTCCCTGTAACAACGACAAAGTGGTCAATTGAGCCTAATGCTATAGCGCGATTTTGCTATGGGCAAAGTCTGGTTTACGTTTGGTTTATTTACCCGGCGTTATAATACCGCCCGAATCGTCACAAACGGTATGCTTAAATCCGTATACTGCGCGCCGACATCCAACTTTATCTTACCGGAGGCTTCATGGATCCCGATCCCGCACCTCTCCTGAACGGGAGAGAACGTTCTTTCCGGTAAGCCAGCCTTCTCGCTGTCTCACCGGTGCTGTGAGGCAGCGACGTATCTAACGTTCCTGCTTTAAAAATTAAAGTGCCTGTCAGGTACGGCGTTTTTGTGCCTGATGGAAAATCTGCGTCCGCCGTTGCGGATGCGGGGGAATGACTATGCTGAAAAATATTACCCGGCAGCTGCTCGACCAGCTGAGCCGCCATCTGCCGCGCCGTCTGATCGCGCGCGATCCGCTGCCAAACGCCAACACCATTGCAGGGGCGGATATTCCCGCCGGCCTGACCGCGCGCTGCCTGAACGTGGCGGCGATGGACGAAAACGAAGTCTGGCGCGCGTTTGGCGGCCATCCTGAAGGGCTGAACGCCGCCGAGGTCGAAAAAATCCGCGCCGTGCACGGCGATAACCAGATCCCGGCGCAAAAGCCGGCGCCGTGGTGGGTGCACCTGTGGCTCTGCTACCGCAACCCGTTCAACCTGCTGCTGACGGTGCTCGGCATTATCTCGTACGCCACCGAAGATCTGTTCGCCGCAGGGGTGATAGCGCTGATGGTGGGCATCTCTACGCTGCTCAACTTTATTCAGGAAGCGCGCTCGACCAAAGCGGCGGACGCCCTGAAGGCGATGGTCAGCAATACAGCCACCGTGTCGCGCGTGATTAACGATCTCGGCGAAAACGCCTGGGTTGAGCTGCCGATCGACCAGCTGGTGCCGGGCGATCTGGTGAAGCTCGCCGCGGGGGATATGATCCCGGCGGACCTGCGCATTATCCAGGCCCGCGATCTGTTCGTGGCGCAGGCGTCCCTGACCGGCGAATCGCTGCCGGTTGAGAAGGTGGCGCGTTCCCGCGAGCCCGATCAGGTGAACCCGCTCGAGTGCGACACCCTCTGCTTTATGGGCACCACGGTGGTCAGCGGCACGGCGCAGGCGATTGTGACGGCCACGGGCGGCAATACCTGGTTCGGCCAGCTGGCCGGACGCGTTACGGAGCAGGAGAGCGAGCCCAATGCCTTCCAGAAGGGCATTGGCCGCGTCAGCATGCTGCTGATCCGCTTTATGATGGTAATGACGCCAATCGTGCTGCTGATCAACGGCTACACCAAAGGCGACTGGTGGGAAGCGGCGCTGTTCGCGCTCTCCGTGGCGGTCGGCCTGACGCCGGAAATGCTGCCGATGATCGTGACCTCAACGCTGGCGCGCGGGGCGGTGAAGCTCTCTAAGCAGAAGGTGATCGTGAAGCATCTGGACGCTATCCAGAACTTTGGCGCGATGGATATTCTCTGCACCGATAAAACCGGCACGCTGACGCAGGATAAAATCGTGCTTGAGCACCATACCGACATCTCCGGCAAGCCAAGCGATCGCGTGCTTTACAGCGCCTGGCTCAACAGCCACTACCAGACCGGGCTGAAAAACCTGCTCGACGTGGCGGTGCTGGAAGGGGTGGACGAAGAGGCGGTGCGCACCCTGTCAGGGCGCTGGCAGAAGGTGGACGAAATCCCGTTCGACTTCGAGCGCCGCCGCATGTCCGTGGTGGTGAGCGAGGAGCCGGAGATTCACCAGCTGATCTGCAAAGGGGCGCTGCAGGAGATCCTTAACGTTTGCACCCAGGTGCGCCACAACGGCGAGATCGTGCCGCTGAACGACGCCATGCTGCGCCGCATCAAGCGCGTCACCGATAACCTGAACCGTCAGGGGCTGCGCGTGGTGGCGGTTGCCACCAAATTCCTGCCCGCCCGCGAGGGGGACTATCAGCGTATCGACGAATCCGATCTGATCCTCGAAGGTTATATCGCTTTCCTCGATCCGCCGAAGGAGACCACCGCGCCGGCGCTGAAGGCGCTTAAAGCCAGCGGCATCACGGTGAAAATTCTCACCGGCGACAGCGAGCTGGTGGCCGCCAAGGTGTGTCACGAAGTCGGGCTGGACGCGGGCGTCGTCGTCGTGGGCAGCGAGATCGAGCCGCTCTCCGACGACGAGCTGGCCGCGCTTGCGCAGCGCACCACGCTGTTTGCCCGCCTGACGCCGATGCATAAAGAACGAATCGTGATGCTGCTGCGTCGCGAGGGGCACGTGGTGGGCTTTATGGGCGACGGCATTAACGATGCGCCCGCGCTGCGCGCCGCGGATATTGGTATCTCCGTGGACGGCGCGGTGGATATTGCCCGCGAGGCGGCGGACATCATCCTGCTGGAAAAGAGCCTGATGGTGCTGGAAGAGGGCGTCATCGAAGGGCGCCGTACCTTCGCCAACATGCTCAAGTACATCAAAATGACCGCCAGCTCCAACTTCGGCAACGTGTTCAGCGTGCTGGTGGCGAGCGCGTTCCTGCCGTTCCTGCCGATGCTGCCGCTGCACCTGCTGATTCAGAACCTGATGTACGATGTGTCGCAGGTGGCTATCCCGTTTGATAACGTGGACGACGAGCAGATCCAGAAGCCGCAGCGCTGGAATCCGTCCGATCTTGGCCGCTTTATGCTGTTCTTCGGCCCGATCAGCTCCATCTTCGACATTCTGACCTTCTGCCTGATGTGGTTCGTGTTCCACGCCAACACGCCGGAGCATCAGACCCTGTTCCAGTCCGGCTGGTTCGTGGTGGGGCTGCTGTCGCAGACGCTGATTGTGCATATGATCCGCACGCGCCGCATTCCGTTTATCCAGAGCCGCGCCGCGTGGCCGCTGATTATCATGACCGGCATCGTGATGGCGCTCGGCATCGCGCTGCCGTTCTCGCCGCTGGCCAGCTACCTGCAGCTGCAGGCGCTGCCGCTGAGCTACTTCCCGTGGCTGGTGGCGATCCTCGCGGGCTATATGGTGCTGACGCAGATGGTGAAAGGGTTCTATGCGCGTCGGTACGGCTGGCAGTAAAACCACACCCTCACCCTAACCCTCTCCCTGGAAGGGAGAGGGAACGATTTCTCCCTCGCCCCTTTGGGGAGAGGGCCGGGGTGAGGGGATACGTTTCCTCTCAAATTCAACAACCTGTGATCCCCGTCATGCCATTTGCTTGACGACAATTTGTACGCATGTTAACAGAATGTTTTGCCTTTATTTGGCCCGTCAGATAAGGAACATTCATGTTACGGTACAGTCTCTTAACCGCCGGGCTGATGCTCGGCGCTTCCGCGCTTGCCGCCCCGGCAGGCGACCTCCCCTTAATGCCCTGGCCCGCGCAGGTCGAACGCCCGACGACCCAGGGCGCGCTGGTGCTCAGCAACGATATTTCCGTCAGCGTGAGTGGAGATGACCTCGGCGACGCGGTCAGCCGTCTGCGCCAGCGCTTCGCCCTGCAAACCGGCTGGACGCTCAGGCCTCAGGCCGATAAGCCGGAAAAACCGACCGTCCGCATCGCGATTGCGAAAAAGGTGAAGCCGCAGCCGCTGCCGGACAGCGACGAAAGCTATACGCTCACCGTCGACGCGAACGGCGTGAACATCTCCGCCAACACCCGCTTTGGCGCGCTGCGCGCCATGGAAACGCTGCTCCAGCTGGTGCAGAACGGCGCGGAAAACACCTCGCTGCCGTGGGTTACCATCAAGGATTCGCCGCGCTTCCCGTGGCGGGGCCTGCTGCTGGACTCGGCGCGCCACTTCATCCCGCTGGTGGACATCAAGCGCCAGATCGACGGCATGGCGGCGGCCAAGCTCAACGTGCTGCACTGGCACCTGACGGACGATCAGGGCTGGCGCTTCGCCTCGGCGCGCTATCCGAAGCTGACCCAGCTTGCCAGCTACGGGCTGTTTTACACCCCGGAGCAGATGCGCGAGATCGTGCGCTACGCCACCGCGCGCGGGATCCGCGTGGTGCCGGAAATCGACATGCCGGGCCACGCGTCCGCCGTTGCCGTTGCCTACCCGGAGCTGATGAGCGCGCCGGGGCCGTATGAAATGGAGCGCCACTGGGGCGTGCTGAAGCCGGTGCTCGATCCGACAAAAGCGGCGACCTACGCCTTCGCCGAGGCGATGGTCAGCGAACTGGCGGCGATCTTCCCCGATCCGTATCTGCACATCGGCGGGGATGAGGTTGACGACACCCAGTGGAAAGAGAACAAGGCGATTCAGCAGTTTATGCGCGACAATACGCTGGCGGACAGCCACGCGCTGCAGGCGTATTTCAACCGCAGGCTGGAGACGATCCTCGAAAAGCACCACCGACAGATGGTCGGCTGGGACGAGATCTACCATCCCGACCTGCCAAAAAGTATTGTGATCCAGTCCTGGCAGGGGCAGGACGCGCTGGGCCAGGTGGCGCAGCACGGCTACAGGGGCATTCTGTCCACCGGGTTTTACCTCGACCAGCCGCAGTCCACGGCCTATCACTATCGCAACGAGATCGTACCTGCGGGGCTGAACGGCATCGATACGATTGCCGATACCGACAGCGCGCAGAGCTGGACCTTCTCCATGCCGCGCCTGAAGGGCAAGCCGGTGGACGGCAGCTTCACGCTGGTGAAGGGGGACTCCGGCTGGCGCGGGTTTATCGACTTTAACGGCAAGTCCCGCCGCGCGGTGGAGAACATTCAGTGGCGCGACGATAATCAGGTCACCTTCACGGTTGACACCTGGATGGGCGAAACGCGTCCGGTCGTGACCGTGACCGACGACAGGCTGAGCGGCTATTTCCTGGTGGGCAACGCCCGCTATCCGGTCACCGGCGCGCGGCTGCAGGACGTGCCGAAAGGCGTTGCGCCGGTCGTGCCCGATCCGGCGAACGAGGCCAACCTGCTGGGAGGCGAAGCGGCACTGTGGGCGGAAAACGTGGTCGCGCCGGTGCTGGATATCAGGCTGTGGCCGCGCGCCTTTGCGGTGGCGGAGCGCCTGTGGTCCGCGAAGGACGTCAACGACGTCGACAACATGTACACCCGCCTGCAGGCGATGGACGCGTGGACCACGGTGTCGGTGGGCCTCCAGCAGCATAGCCAGCAGCAGGCGTACTTCACGCGCCTCGCGAACAATGGCGATACGCTCCCGCTGCAAATCCTCGCCCAGGCGGTCGAACCCGCGCAGTATTACACCCGCCAGCACCTGAAGTTCCAGGCCGGAAATTATCATCAGTTTGAGCCGCTAAACCGCTTTGCCGACGCGCTGAGCGCAGAGAGCAACACCGTGCGGCAGATGCAGAAATGGGCCGACCGCCTGGTCAGCGACGCGGAGGATGCCGAAAGCGCCGACGCGCTGCGCCACGTTTTCAACCGCTGGCAAAACAACACCAGCGACGCGCTGGCGCTCAGCGAAAACAGCTATCAGCTGAAGGCCGTTAAGCCGGTGATTCAGGAGGTGGATAAGCTGGCGTCGATTGGCCTGCGGCTAACGGACCTGGTGGCGCGTCAGGGGACGCTGGACGATAAGGAGATTGCCTCAATCCAGAAGGAGCTGGATAACGCGGCGCAGATTCAGGATGAGGTGGTGATCGCGGCGGTCAATCCGCTCGAGACGCTGCTGCGCGCGACGCGGAATCAGTAGAATACCCCCTCACCCCAACCCCTCTCCCCATAGGGGCGAGGGGCTCGATCGGTTCCCTCTCCCCTATGGGGAGAGGGTTAGGGTGAGGGGTACGGTTTTTCCACTCAGTTCTTCAGAACCCACGCCTCTTTCCAGTGCGTGCCGACGCCCGGCTCGAACTGGGTCGCATACTGGCTCCACTGCACGCAGTAGCCGCTGTACGGGAAAGGCTTACATTCGTAGGTCTTCCCGTCTTTTGGCTGCAGCACCACGGTGCCCGCTTTGTAGGACGCGATATTCTGTGGGAAGGTAAAGTCGTGATGGCCGGTATCGCCGGTCGCCGCGTCGTCTTCCAGCATCAGGTTCAGCACGTCCTGGGCGAACATCGTGCCGTCCTTGTTGGTCGCGTAATATTTCAGCATATGGTGGCCGGCTTCAACGTTCGTCAGGGTCAGGGTCACGTCCCGGTTGGCGTTATTCATGTCCTGCTTCAGGTAGCCTTTCTCTGCGCCCTGGTGGTTCATCACCCGCGCTTCCAGATTCACGTCGCCGTGCGTGCTGACGTGGAAGGTGACGGTCGCATTGCCATGCTCAATTTTGCTGTACTGCAAATTGGTCACGTTGATGCTTTCGTCTACCTCGGCTTTTTGCTCTTCATACGAGATCGCCACGGACGTCAGCGTGCTGCCGTCTTTAACGAAGACGCTGTTTGCGCCGTGAATCGGGTTAACGTTGCCGCTTTCGTCCTTCACGCCCACGCGCACGTCGTGCTGCGCGGCGTTAATTTTCTGCGCCAGCTCGTAAGACCACTGGTTCGCGTCGCCTTGTTCAGCAGAGCCGATGGTCATTTCGGTGCGCATGGACACCACTTCACCGTGGGCATCGAAGAAGCGCGCAATCACCTTATCGCCGGCATTGAGGTTGTTACCCGCGATGTTGCCGCTCAGCGTTTTGCTCCATTCGGAGACCGCCGCTGGGGTTTCGTCCGGGGTGACGTTGCCGCCGTTGCCGAAATCAACGTCGATGGCCTGATAGAAGCTGTTTGAGGTATCGGCAATTTCCCATACGCCGTAGATCACCTGGTAGCCGGTACGTTCCGGAACATTACACTTCATTGACTGGCGGTTTGCCGGAACCTGACCGTTGCCGTTGATGGTGCAGAACGGCGTGGACTCAAACTGCGCGCGGGTCAGCGGCTGGTTCGGATCCCAGTTCTGCTTGGTGATGTAGTAACGCCAGTTGGTGGTTCGGTGCGGCGCCGTGTGATACCAGACAAACTCATGTTGACCGGCCGTCATCGGCGTTTTGGTCCACGCGTTCAGGCTTTGCTTATCCAGCTGGGAATACTGCGAAATGCCCGCGCTGGCGAGCTGGCCGTCCGGCGGCATGCTGCCGGTTGGGAAGCCGGAGCTTTTTTCCACGCTTTGCGGTTCATACTGAACGGAGCCGCAGTCGATATTTTGCCCCAGCTTGCACATGTAGGCGCGGCTGGCAGGAGATTCAATATAACCGTGTGCAAAAGCGGAGGAAGCCGTAATTAACGTTGCAATAGACAGAGCAATTTTGGAAAGTTTCATAATTAGTCCATTAAAAAAATACATATTTTTAGCGCACCTTCAGTATATTTATGACGGCAAAAATTTCATGCCGTCCGGCGGGTAAAAATATCCAAAATAAATTCCGTTACTCCCCAAAAAATAAAAGCGGCCGAAGCCGCTTTTATTTTCATTCACGTAAAATTAATTTTTTACGGTCCACGCTTCGCTCCAGTGGGAACCTACGCCAGGTTCAAACTGGGTTGACGTGGTGCTGTACTGTTTGCAGTAGCCGCTGTACGGGAAAGGCTTACACTCATAGGTCTTGCCGTCTTTTGGCTGTAGCACAACGGTGCCGGCCTTGTAGGAAGAGATATTATCCGGGAAGGTAAAATCAGCGTTCCCGGTGTTACCGGCCGCGGCTTCGCCTTCAAGCATCATATCCAGCACATCCTGCGCGAACAGGGTGCCGTCTTTGTTCGTGGCGAAGTATTTCAGCATGTGGTGCCCGGCCTCAACGTTGGTCAGGGTCATGGTCACATCCTGATTGCTGTTGTTCATGTCCTGCTTCAGATAGCCTTTTTCCGCGCCCGGATGGTTCAGCACGTGCGCTTCAAAGTTCACATCACCCTGCGTGTTGACGTGGAACGTCACCGTCGCGGCACCGTTAGCGATTTTGCTGTAGTGCAGGTCGGTGACGGAGATGGATTCATTGACCACCGCCTTCTGCTCTTCATAAGAGATCGCCACGGATTTCAGCGCGCTGCCGTCTTTAACGAAGACGCTGTTTGCGCCGTGGACCGGGTTAACGTCGCCGTTTTCATCTTTTACGCCGACGCGAACGTCGCTGTGCGCGCTGTTAATTTTTTGCGCCAGATCGTAAGCCCACTGGTTGGCATCACCCTGCTGAGCCGAGGTGATGGTCAGCTCGGTCGCCATGGAGGCGATTTCGCCGTTGGCGTCGAAGAAGCGTGCGATGACCTTATCGCCCGCGTTGAGGTTGTTACCCGCAACCTGGCCGCTCAGCGCTTTGCTCCACACGGAGACGGCCGCTGGCGTTTCGTCCGGCGTGACGTTGCCGCCGTTGCCGAAATCAACGTCGATGGCCTGATAGAAGCTGTTGGCGGTATCGGCAATTTCCCACACGCCGTAAATCACCTGATAGCCGGTGCGCTGCGGCACGTTGCAGTTCATTGACTGCGTCATCTGGGGTGCCTGGCCGTTGCCGTTAATGCTGCAGAACGGCGTCAGTTCGAACTGATCGCGGGTCAGCGGCTTATTCGGGTTCCAGTCCTGCTTGGTGATGTAATAACGCCAGTTGGTGGTTTTGTGCGGTGCAGTATGGTGCCAGACGAACTGATGTACCCCGGCCGTCATCGGCGTTTTGGTCCAGGCGTTCTGGCTTTGCTTATCCAGCTGGGAGTAGTTGGCAATCCCGGCGCTGGCGAGTTCGCCATCCGGCGGCAGGCTTCCTGAAGGGAATCCGGAGGCGCGTTCCACGCTCTGCGGTTCATAGGAGACCAGACCGCAGTCAACGTTTTGTCCCTGCTTACACATATAGGCGCGACTGGCCGGAGATTCAATATAGCCGTGCGCAAGCGCAGAAGAGGCGACGGTTAAAGTTGCTACAGCCAATGCAATTTTGGAGATTTTCATTTTTTGTCCGAAAGGGGAATTTATAACAATGTGCGAGTGTATAAATCCTTCCGTCGGCAGGTCATCGAATTGCGAAGGTAAAAATAGCCAAAATAAAAAAAGGCAGCCGAAGCCGCCTTTATTTATTGAATGCCATTAACGACGTACGGCAATGGCCTCAATTTCAATTTTGACGTCTTTTGGCAGACGCGCCACTTCCACGCAGGAGCGCGCCGGGAAGGTGGCGTTGTGCTCGGTGAAGAAGGCTTCGTAGGTGGCGTTAACGGTCGCGAAATCGTTCAGATCCTTCACGAACACGGTGGTTTTCACGATATCGCCCACTTTCAGGCCCGCGGATTCGACGATCGCCTGCACGTTTTCCAGCGACTGACGCGCCTGCGCCGCCACGTCGGCAGGCACTTCGCCGGTTTTTGGGTTCACCGGGATCTGGCCCGAAGTGATGATCATGCTGCCCAGATCGACGCCCTGAACGTAGGGGCCGATAGCCGCAGGTGCATTTTCCGTCGCGAGTACTTTGGTCATGATTTCTCCAGAATGACAGCGTTAAGAATGTTCCCGGCCATTATAACAGCCGGGTTTTCATTACCAACCTCAATTAGTTGGCCAGCACCACATAATGAGAAAACTCTTTTTCGCAGTATTTGCATTTGAGCGCGATGTCTTCGGCGCGCTTTTTCACTGCAAAACTGGAGGAAACCGGCTCGGCGTGGCTGATGCAGTTGCTGTTCGGGCAGACCAGCACGCTGTCGATGCGATCCGGCAGGCTCGGGCGGGATTTACCCACCACGTCGTAATCGTCGATGCGGTTGACGGTGGCGTCCGGCGCGTACAGCGCCAGCTGGTTGACCTGCTCGTCGGTCAGGAAGGTATTCTCAATTTTGATCAGGTCCTTGCGGCCCATTTCACCGGACGGCAGGTTCAGGCCGATGGTGATGCGCTGGTCGGTTTCGGTCAGCTTGAACAGCGTCAGCAGCTTAAAGCCCACCTGCGCGGGGATGTGGTCAATCACGGTGCCGCGCTTGATGGCTTCAACCTGGAGTTTGTTATCGTGTGTCATTGTCGTTTCCCCTTACAGAGCTAAGTCGCGATTCAGAACCAGCGCCAGCAGCGCCTGGCGGGCGAAGATGCCGTTTCCGGCCTGCTGGAAGTACCAGGCGTGCGGCGTTTTATCCACGTCCGTGGCGATCTCATCGATGCGCGGCAGCGGGTGCAGCACCTTCATGTTGCTGCGCGCGCCCTCAAGGTCGCTGGCGCGCAGCACGAACTGCGCCTTCACGTTGGCGTATTCGGACGGGTCGAGGCGCTCCTTCTGCACGCGAGTCATGTACAGAATATCCACGCTGGCCACCACCTCTTCGATGCTGGAATGCAGGCTCCACTGAATGCCTTTCTCATCCAGCATGTCGAGGATGTACTGCGGCATCGCCAGCGCGTCCGGGGCGATGAAGAAGAAGCGGTTGCCGTTAAACTTCGCCAGCGCCTGGGTCAGGGAGTGGACGGTGCGGCCGTACTTCAGGTCGCCGACCATGGCGATGTTCAGGTTTTCCAGCGTGCCCTGGGTTTCCTGAATGGTGAAGAGATCCAGCAGGGTTTGGGTTGGGTGCTGGTTCGCGCCGTCCCCCGCGTTCAGCACCGGAATGCCGCCGGAAAACTCGGTCGCCAGGCGCGCGGCGCCCTCCTGCGGGTGGCGCATGACGATCGCGTCAACGTAGGTGCTAATCACCGAAATCGTATCCGCCAGCGTTTCGCCTTTTTTACCCAGCGAGGTGTTGCTGCTGTCCGAGAAGCCCACCACGCTGGCGCCCAGGCGGTGCATGGAGGTTTCAAAGGAGAGGCGGGTGCGCGTCGAGGCTTCGAAGAAGCAGCTCGCGATCACCTTGTGCTTCAGCAGCTCCGGTTGCGGATTCGCTTTCAATTTTGCCGCGGTTTCCAGAACCAGTTCCAGCTCTTCGCGGCTGAGGTCGTTTATGGAAATGATGTGTTTTTGATAAAGCGGATTCATGTTTATCTCCTGACGCCGGGCAAAAAAAAGCCCCTCAAATGAGGGGCTCTGGGAATAGGGTTGGCAACGGGAAGAAAAACGGCAGGCCAGCGTCTGTTTTCAGACGCGGTAAGACGTTATGTCGTACACGCTTGACCATGCTTCCTCCCGGCAAATTGTCGGGCATTATACGCACCCCGATGTTCGGATCAAGCGTTTTAATGCACGCTTTACTCAATGCAAACGGTTCTTTGTGAATACTAATGCATTCTGAGTAAATAATTAATTTGCTTATGCACCAGCGCGGTACGCTTCACCACGCGCGGGGCCACCCAGACGATACTGCTCCCGGCCACCACGCCTAAAATTTCCGGTAACTGGTGATAATCCAGAATACGCGCCACCGCGCGGCCATATCCGGCTGCCGTATGGATAAGGATAAATTCGCTATTGTGCTCCACGCTGACCACCATTTCGGAAACGGTGCGCGCGGCGTCGGGGGCCGGGCGCAGTAGCGGATTCAGCGAATAAATCTTTAGCCCTTTAGCATTTCTAATTTTTATGACTCCGAGCAACTTGAGCAGGCGCGAAACGGTGGACTGGCTGATGGTTTCGAAGCCATGTTCCTGCAGGTCGCGGCGGATCTCCTCCTGGGAGAGATAGCTTTTTTCTGCAATCAGGCGCTGGCACACCGTCAGCTGCAGTTGCTCTTTGGGAGAGTACTCCTCGTAATCCATCATATTTCCCATATCAGTTCCCGAAATAACCGGCGGCACTGCACCGATCCGTAGGCCGGACAGGCGCAGGCCATCCGGCAAATTACAACAACGCCCCGAGGCTTAACGCCGCCATGATCACCACCGTTAAGATCCCCAGCAGCGGCGCTACCCATTTCAGATAGCGCACGTAGGGCACGCGGGCAATAGCCAGCCCGCCCATGACGACGGCAGAGGTGGGGGTAACCAGGTTGACGATGCCGGAGGCGGACTGGTAGGCCGTGACCACCAGGTCGCGATTGACGTTAGCGAAATCGGCAAGCGGCGCCATGATCGGCATCGTCAGAACCGCCAGGCCGGACGATGAAGGCACAAGAAACGACAGCACCACCTCCAGCCAGTACATGACGTTGATAAACGCGACCGTGGATAACCCGCTGACCAGCCCTTCAGCGCTGTGCAAAATGGTGTGGGTAATCATGCCCTTATCCATGATCACTACGATACCGCGTGCGATGCCGATAATCAGCGCGACGCCCAGCAAATCTCGCGCGCCGTTGATAAACGTTGAGGTCAGCTCCTCTTCGCTCATGCGGGCAATCAGGCCGACGATAATGGCGCTGGCGAGAAACACCGCCGAGATCTCCGCCATCCACCACCCGAGCACCGCTACGCCGTAGATCATCACCGCGAAGGCGAGGGCGAATATCACCAGAATGATTTTGCGCACCGGGGTAAATTCCAGCGACTGCTCGCCCTTGTTGCCGAGGAAGTGCGCGAGATTCTCCTCCTGCTTATCCGCAACGATGGAGAGCGACGGATCGTTGCGTACCCTGCGGGCGTAGCGCATCACCCACGCCACGCAGATGATCCAGCCAATCACCAGCAGCGCCACGCGAAGCGCAATGCCGTTGGTAAACGGAATGCCCGCAGCGTTGGCGGCGAGCACCGTGGCGAACGGGTTAATGGTGGAGCCGAGCGTGCCGATCCCCGCGCCGAGCAGCACGGTAGAGGCGGCCACCACCGGGTCGAATCGCGCGGCGAGCATCACCGGAACGAGGAGGGTGTAAAACGGCAGCGACTCTTCGGCCATGCCGTAAATCGTCCCGCCCGCGGCAAACAGCGCCATCAGGATCGGGATCATCCACTCCTCGCGGCCCCGAAGTTTGGTCGTGACGCGCTCGATCCCGGCGTCGATGGCGCCGGTTTTGGTGACGATCCCGAGAAAGCCGCCGATGATCAGGATAAACAGCGCGACGTCGATCGCGCCCGCCTGGCCGGATTCCGGATCGTACAGCCCGGCGATCGGGGCCATCAGCACCGACACGATCCCCTGCGGATGCGCGGCAACGTGCGCGTAAGTGCCTGCAACCGGCACGTCCTTACCGAGCGCCTCATTCATCGCCATATGGTACTGCCCGGCAGGAACAATCCACGTCAGCACGGCCACGACGGCAATCAGAAAGAAGAGAATGGTGTAAGCGGAGGGAAACTTGAACTTGCCCATGATGTGCTCCTTAAACCCGGCGCACCCCGCGGCGCGCCGGGCGGTGATTAGTCGCCGAGTGTCGCCACCATGACCGCCTTAATGGTGTGCATGCGGTTTTCCGCTTCGTCGAAGACGATGGAGTGGGGGGATTCGAAGACCTCTTCCGTGACCTCCAGCCCCTTCAGGCCGTAGGCCATCTCGATCTCGCGGCCCACTTTGGTGTGCTCGTTGTGGAACGCGGGCAGGCAGTGCATGAACTTGACGTTCGGATTGCCGGTCGCCTTCATCACGTCGGCGTTGATCTGGTACGGCTTCATCAGGCTGACGCGCTCGGCCCAGGCTTCCTTCGGCTCGCCCATCGAGACCCACACGTCGGTGTAGAGGAAGTCCGCGCCGCGCACGCCCTCGCCGACGTCGTCCGTCAGGGTGATGCGCGCGCCGGTCTCTTTGGCGATGGCGCGGCACTCCTCGACCAGGCTCGCCTCCGGCCAGAAGGATTTCGGCGCCACGAGGCGGATATCCATCCCCATCTTGGCCGCGCCGACCATCAGCGAGTTGCCCATGTTGTTACGCGCGTCGCCCAGGTAGGCAAAGCTCAGCTCCGGCAGGGTTTTGCCCGGCGCGTGCTCCAGCATCGTCATCAGGTCTGCGAGGATCTGCGTCGGGTGGAATTCGTCGGTCAGGCCGTTCCACACCGGCACGCCCGCGTACTCGCCCAGCTCCTCAACGATCGCCTGCCCGTAGCCGCGATATTCGATACCGTCGTACATGCGGCCCAGCACCCGGGCGGTGTCTTTCATCGACTCCTTATGGCCGATCTGCGAGCCGCTCGGGCCGAGATAGGTGACCTGCGCGCCCTGGTCAAACGCCCCCACTTCAAAGGCGCAGCGGGTGCGGGTGGAGGTTTTTTCAAAGATCAGGGCGATGTTTTTCCCGACCAGCGTTTGTTTCTCGCGTCCGGCTTTTTTGGCCGCTTTCAGCTCGATGGCGAGGTCGATCAGGTACTGGATCTCCGCCGGGGTGTAGTCCAGCAGTTTCAGGAAGTTGCGGTTTTTCAGGTTGATGGTCATGGGTAAATCCTTTTTAAATGTGTGTTCAGTTACGAATCAACGTGCCTTTCTCGCCCGCCAGAATCTCTGCCCCGTCGACCAGCGCGCCGATCCCGGCAATGCCGTTGCAGGCTTCAACAAACTCGCGGCAGGCGGCCACTTTCGGCCCCATCGATCCGGCGTCGAACTGCATCTCTTTGAGCAGATCCGGCGTGACCTGCGCCAGCGGGAGCTGGGTCGGCTTGCCCCAGTCGAGGTACACAGCGTCGGCATCGGTGAGGATCAGCAGGGCGTCGGCCTCTATCTGGCGGGCCAGCAGCGCGGCGGAGAGGTCTTTATCGATCACCGCCTCAATGCCGCGGTAGCCGTTGGCGTTTTCCACCACCGGCACGCCGCCGCCGCCGTTGCAGATCACCAGATGGTCGCGCTGGATCAGCGCCGTGATGGCGTCGCGCTCAACGATCCGCTTCGGCTGCGGAGAGGGCACCACGCGGCGGAAGGCGCTGCCGTCGGCCTTGAAGATCCAGCCTTTCTCCGCGGCCAGCGCCTTCGCCTGCGCGTCGGTGTAGATCGGGCCGATGTACTTGGTCGGGTTGCTAAAGGCCGGATCGGCGGGGTCCACCTCCACCTGGGTAAGCAGGACGCTCACCTCGCGCTGCGGCAGGGCATTTTTCAGCGCCTGCTGGAGCATATAGCCGATCATTCCCTGGCTTTCGGCGCCGAGAACGTCGAGCGGGTAGGGGGCAACCTTGTCGTAAGCACTGTTTTGCAGCGCCAGCAGCCCGACCTGCGGCCCGTTGCCATGCACCAGCACCACGCGCCACTGCGCGGTTAATCCGGCGATGGTGCGGGCGGCCAGCTCGATGTTCTGGCGCTGGACGTCCGCTTCCAGCGGCTCGCCGCGCTTCAGCAATGCGTTACCGCCGAGCGCGACAACCAGAGTGGGTTTTCTTTCCATGATGGCTCCTTTAAATTCCGTCGCGTTCCAGCGGGCAGCTCATGCAGCGCGCACCGCCGCGTCCGCGTCCCAGCTCGTCGCCCGGGATGGGCAGCACGGTGATGCCCGCCTTGTCGTATTTCTCGTTGGTCCAGACGTTGCGCTCGTAGCCAATCACCACGCCGGGGCGGAGGGTTAGCACGTTGTTGGCATCGTTCCACTGCTCGCGTTCGGCTTCGAAGGCGTCCCCGCCGGTGGTGATCAGGCGCACCTGGCTAATGCCGAGGGCTTTCTCGATGGCGTGCAGCAGGTCGGTTTCCTGCGTGCGCACCAGGCCGCCGCGCCCGTCCGGCGTCAGCGTCCAGCACTGGGCGTCTTTGCGCACCACTTCCGGGTAGACGGAGAAGGTGTCCACGTCGATGTGGGTCATCACGGTGTCGAGGTGCATGCAGGAGCGGTGCTTCGGTAGCTCAACGGCGATCACGCGCTCGGCCTGGCGGTGTTTGAACAGGCTGTTGGCGAGGAATTCCACGCCCTGCGGGGTGGTGCGCTCGGACATGCCGATTAATACCGCGCCGCGGCCAATGACTAATACGTCGCCGCCCTCCAGCGTGGCGTGGTCGTAATTAATATTTTCATCGCCGAAATACTTAATAAAATCGCCGTCGGCAAACGCCGGGTGCCAGCGGTATATTGCGCGCAGGTTATTGGTTTCACGCTGACGCGCCGCTTTGGCCATCGGGTTAATTGAGACGCCGTTATAAATCCAGCACGAGGTATCGCGGGTAAATAAATGGTTCGGCAGCGGCTTCATAATAAAATCATTCGCCGTGTGGGTATCCACCACCATATTTTTAATCGATGCCGGAATTTCGCCGTAGGTTAATCCGCCGCTTAACCGGCGCGCCAGCTCGCGGTGCGGCATATCCGCCAGCCAGCCGCGGACGTCCCCTGCAAAGGTGGGCCCGAGGCGATAGTCGGAGATTTGCGTATCCAGCAGCCAGGATTTTGCCTCTGCAATATCAAGCGTTTGGGTAAGAAGGTCGGTTAACAGCAGGACTTCCACACCCTGCTCGCGCAGCGTGTTTGCGAAGATGTCATGCTCTTCACCCGCGCGTTCAACCGAGAGGACGTCATCAAATAACAGCTCCTGACAGTTAGACGGCGTTAAGCGCTTCAGGCTTAAATTAGGGCGGTGCAGCATAACGCTACGCAATTGACCAATTTCAGAACCGACGTAATGCTTTTCCATAATTATTCCTTTAACGTTTTTTCAGAATAAAAAGGGCATGCGCCATGGCGTTTATTTATTTCATGGCGGCTAAGCTCAATTGATTTCGAGATTTATAGTAGGCGTATAAATAATGAATAGTGTGATGCGGCTCACGCCGGTTCGGTTATTAAACGGTTTGTTTTCATTTGCATGATGCGTATCAGATAATGATTAATTGAATATTATTTGCGGGTGAATACCTAAGCATGTTTGGTCGGCATTATTTGAGGTTGTTATTATTTTGTAGATGGTAATATCCTGAAACAAATAACTAACTCTTTGATTTGTAGTGATTAATCGTTCCGCGTGGAATGGCTATGCAGAATAGGCCATTAACTATTTTTGACTTAAGGAAAATCAATAAATAATTATGGATTTTAAAAGCAAATAACCAAAGTGCCAAACTGTGAGGTGACCGCGAGTTTTGTTATTAAAGGTTGAAGATCAGGACGTTATATGCGAGCAGCGGTTAGCCTGAAATTTGCGTTATGCATAGCTTCTGCATAATTGCCTGACGGTGATTAACAGATAGTTAACACATTCTCCGATAAACATGCGCGCGCGCAAATCTTGTCGAAAAAGTGATGGTACGCCAGCCCGGATTTTCGTATAAAAGATAAAAATGAAACGACGTTTTACATTGAGGGTTTGGATATGATTATTGGCAACATCCACCACCTGCAGCCGTGGCTGCCGGAAGCGCTGCGCCAGGCTATCGAGCACGTCAAGGCGCACGTCACCGAGGCAACCCCGCTCGGCAAGCACGATATCAACGGCAACAGCCTGTTTTATCTGGTTTCTGAGGACATGACCCAGCCGTTCGCCGAACGCCGCGCCGAGTACCACGCGCGCTATCTGGATATTCAGATCGTCATGAAGGGCCAGGAAGGGATGACCTTCAGCACGCTGCCGCACGGCACGCCGGACACCGACTGGCTGGCGGACAAAGACATCGCGTTCCTGCCGGAAGGCGAGCAGGAGAAAACCGTGGTGCTCAGCGAAGGGGATTTCGTGGTGTTCTGGCCGGGAGAAGTGCACAAGCCGCTGTGCGCGGTGGGTGCGCCAGCGAAGGTGCGCAAGGTGGTGGTGAAAGTACTTATGTAAATAAGAGAAACGTAAGTCGAATTGTAGCTATAGCCAACGGTCAGGGAAAGAAAGAACATCGCTCTGGCTGTTGGATAAATTTCTTTCCATTACCAACAACACGGTTAGGCATTTACTCATCCTGGATTTTTAATCTAAACAGATATTAAACATAATTTCTATCCCTTTGAAATACAGTATAAATTATTATTTAATTTCCAGTATGGAAAATGTTTTTTTAGACCCTTAATCAAAATGAATGCTTCATTCTAGCAATGAATCACTTGCAAGCGATAAGCGGAAAAAAGAATGTTATCTTTAAGCTTTATATGATTAAAGATGATAAGTTTACATAAACAATGCTATTGTTTTGGCTCACTTCGCTCCCCAGCAAATATTCAACAATGAGGCAAACATGGTTGGTTCAACGCATATTTCGAATAAAAATCAGCTTATCTTCTCAGAGAACGGTGCCCGCCCTCCTCCTGGCGAGACGTCCCTTATTATCGTTCTCTCAGAGTGCCAGTATAGTTTTCTCGCATTACGCGTTTTGATAAATGAACTTCAGGCTGAGAATAGCAGCGACGTTACACCTTGCCCGATCATATGGTGCAAAAACACGCTTGAGATAGATCTTCCTACGCTTAAGGCCAGTCAAAATCCCATCATTTTGGTTACCGCTCACCCGGGGGCGGAAACCAATGGGCTGCTACATAAAACGCTGGCATTGTATTTTACCAAAATCATCTTTCTCACCCGTGGTATGACCGGTGTAGAGGATGATCTTCACTTCATCAGCGTATTGTCAGGATGTTCGGACGTTAAAGCGCAGCTGCTAAAAGTGATGTCGAACGACTGCCAGAGAGACGTTTTGACGCTAAGCCCTGCAGATGATATCCGGTTGTCAGACCGTGAGCAGGCTTTCACCCGCCTGGTCTGTCAGGGTCTTGATGCGAAATCGATCGCTAGTCGAATGGAGATTAGCCTACCAACCGTCTATAGCTACCGAAGAAACATATCCCGAAAAGTCGGTACCAGGAATATCGAGGAGATGATCCTGCGCTTTAACACCCTACATTTTGCTGGGAAACAGAGTAGTGCTTGTCCTGTGATAGAAGAGTTTTCGTAGGCCGTGCGCTTAAGTTGATCTAGATCAAGGTTTGTCTGTTTTTTTGCCAGCTACTCAGAGTGATTTTAAAAAGAAAATGAACGCAATTGCGATCATTTAACCAGGAATATCTGCAAAATTCTTAATGATAATCCGAATCGTACTAAATAACCGACGCCTTGCTTCAAGGTTGCTATAGGTTTACATACGTAATTCCTCCTGGATATTAAGCTGTTTTGACTCTTTTAGTCTGTTTTGTATTCTGAATGTCTGCATCCAGGAATATCTTTACGGACATTGTTAAGTTAGAAATTTCGCCTGAAAAAAAGGATGTATAGAAATATTTTTTTCTGCTAAAACTGACGCATCCAAAACGGTGCTGAACTCTTGCAATTGCGAGTCGATATACTTCTAAACTTGACTGCATTATAAGAGTGATAGCATGAGAGGGCATATAGCAAGGGAGATAACATGGTGTGACGTTGGGGGCATCCTATGAAACATAGCTTAACGCTAAACGAGAATATTTATTTTCCTCCAAGAAGACTATCTATCCGAGACGCCAGTAATCGAGCATCTACGGTTAGCGTGCTGTCACTCTGTTTTTATGATTATCTGGGGGTGAAAAATCTTCTTATGCATTATCAATCTATCTGGGGAGAGAACGAACGCGATTGCTTTGATATCAGCTGGTGTCGTACCACAATTGAAATCGATCACCATAAAATTAATCAAAGCCTAAACCCTGTGATTATTGTGGTTGATTACCCCGGTGCAGAGTCTAATTGGCTATTACACAAAACGCTGGCGGTGCATTTCTCGAGAATTATATTCCTCGGGCGTGGAAAGGAAGGCGCTGAAGGGTATGTTTATTATATATCCCTGAATCAAACATTACAGGAGATCGAAAAAAAACTTGGAGAATTAGTTATTTTGGGTACGGAAACAGGGTTGCAAAGTAACTATGGGATAGAAAATTATGACTTCACGCGAAGAGAAAAACTCTTTGTAGCGCTTATTTGTCAGGGGGCTAACGCTGATGCTATAGCGAAAAACATGAATATCAGTATTTCGACTGTTTATAGCTATCGGCGTAAGCTGTGTTTGAAAATGTCAGTTAAAAATATACAGGAGCTTATTCTGCTGATTAACAAAAGTAGCGTTTAATATATATCTGTGTAAATACATGCGAAATAATTCTTAAGGATATTATGAAGGGTTGCGAGCAATTCTCCAGGATCCTGGGTTGAGTTAACGCAGGTAGATAATCTTAATTCGTTTTGCAGTCGCTCATTTCAATGGGCAGGTACTTCTTTTTCTTTTAAAAACTGGAGGAATATATGATTCCTGGTAGAAAACTTGCGCCGCTGGCGCTGGCCGTCATTTCAGCGATATTCTGTCTGCCGGTCTCTGCTAAAGAATTTAATAATCCCGCAGGGGATGTGATAACGACGCCCTGGACTGATTCACTCCTTGCTGTAGGCATAGGGAACGGTAATAGCGGAAAATTAACCATTTTAAGCGACGTCACTACGGATAAGCTTCAGGTAGGGCTTGACTCAGCCAGGGCTATTGTTGATATCAACAATGGTGGCAGGTTAACTGTACTCAATGAAAGCTACATTGGTGGCGAATTGATGTATCAAAAAGTTATAAATAGTAATGGCCATACAAGTTTCGTCCGTTCCAATATGTTTGGTGAGGGTACATTGAATGTTTCCGGCAAGGGTAGTGAGTTCAATGCGCAATCCTTAATTATCGGCTCGAACACTGGCGACGGTACGCTAAATATTTCCGAAGGTGGGAAAGTTAATGTCGCTCATAATCTCACTCTTGCGGAGCAAGATAGTTGGGCTTACTTTGAGGATTATGAAAATGGTTCCAGAGCTATGACGACAGCCGCGCAGGGTTTTGTGAATGTTGATGGAGCAGGAAGCGAGCTCCACGTTGGCGGCAATATTATGGTAGGTGAGGCTGCAGGCTCAAACAGAATTGGCTCTGATTTTAAGGAAGGCTACAGCGCGATAACTATAACTAATGGTGGTAAAGTGCATGCTGACGGCTTTGTTGCAATTGGCGATATTCATACTGGCCTGCTGAGTTATCCCCAGGAAAATAAAAACAAAATTGTTGTGACTGGTCAGGGTTCTGAGCTTTCTTCCTCTTCTCAGATTCTGGTTGGCGTTGATCATACTCAATTGTATTACTCCCAGGAAAATCTACCCGACTTTCTTATCGTTGCGGACGGTGGGGCAGTGACAGCACCTACAGCCACGCTTGTCAAAGGTAGGATTGTCGTTGGCGGATATTCACCAGTGTCAGCCGAAGCCCCCGGAAGCGTTAACATTAATGATATTCATTTTGGTGTGGAATCAATTTATTCAGGAGGCGTGGAATTTAACCATACCGACAATGATTATATTTTTAATAGTAATATTATCAGCGACGTGGCAGGCGCGGGTTACATCTATGCATACAACGGTAATACAAAACTTACGGGAGATAATACGGCTTTCACCGGTAATGCTGTTATTCTACCGGATGGTGAAATCACCATTTCTGAGCAAAAAGAGATTGGCTCTGCGACCCTTAATATTCGCCCAGATAAATTTATCTATAATGATAGTGAGTCTGGTGGGATATTTAATATAAAGACGAATCACGACTGGGAGTTTGTTAATAAAATAGACGGATTTAATCAGTCAGTTGTAGCCAATTATCATTACTTTGGTGGCACTTTGGCCGTAGATGCTAACGGCAACCGTTTCTCAATTAAGTCCGCAGACTTAATGGAAAACTTTAGCGGAATTTTATCGCTTAAAAATACCCTTTTTGAGCTGGCTGATGTTAATACCGCAGCCCTGAAATATATGTTGCTGCGAGTGGGTGAACAAAGCGTCGTTACGCTTGGTGAGGGTCAGCAGAATATTGATCGCTTTGATATCGACGGCGGCACGGTGATTTTCGGCGATGTTGCCGCGGGTGAAAGCGTGGCTCAGAACACGATTCATACCACAGGCAGTCTGGACATTTCGGGTTCCGGTACAGTGCAGGTTAATCCTGTAGACGTGCTAAACGTCACGCCTACCGTTGCTCCGGATATACCGCTTCTTGCTCAGGATGATGGCAATGCATTGATCCTGCTTGCATCAAGCGGTGGCATCGTTAAAGGCAGCGGAGGCGGGCTGGCATTAGTGGATGCTAATGGCCAGGCGATTTCCGACGAGCGTCAGTCCAATATCGTACAAAACGGCAATGTGGCAGCTATCGGAAGCTATGACTATCGCCTTACCAGCGGTAACCATCAGGACGGGTTGTATATTAACTACGGCTTAAAGGCGGTAGAACTGTTAGCTAAAGGATCGGATGCTCTGGTTCTCAATGCTAATGGTGGTATTGGTAATGCGGCAGACCTCAGCGCTCGCGTTACAGGTGACGGCGACCTGGCGATTACCGGTAAGCCAGGCGAAACGGTTTCGCTGTCCAATGGTAATAATGACTATACCGGGAAGACGGAAGTTCGAAGCGGTGCGCTGGCGATGCATAACAACAACGTTTTGGGCAAAACGTCTTCACTGATGCTGGCTTCAAATAGCGATTTCGTTATGAACGGCCATGCGCAAACGGTGGGCACGCTGGAAGCTAATGCAGGTTCACGTATTGATCTTGGCGGCGGATCGCTGACGATTGCTAACGGTGGAACTTCTGCGGGAGCCCTTGTCGGAAAAGGGGAGCTGACCATTAGCGACGGCACGCTGAATGTTAACGGTGCAAATACCGAACTGAGTGCAGCTACAGTCGTTGCAAAAAGCGCAACGGCAAAGCTGGATAATGCACAGGGGCTGGGCAGCGGTGACATCCGTCTTGCCGGGACGCTGAGCCTGGACGGTGCTAAGGGGTCCATTAGCAATGCGTTTAGCGGTAGCGGAAACGTACAGCTTGCCAACAGTGATATTGCGCTGGCTGGGAAAAACGAGACGTTTAGCGGGCGTTTTTCTATTGATAGCCTTTCCTCTTTGGCCGCAAGCGCTGCGAGCCATCTTGGCGACGCGTCGGTAGAGAATGCGGGAACATTGCTGCTGAACGCCAGCGATGCCTGGAAGCTCGAAAACACCCTCACCGGAACGGGCAGCCTTCAAAAAACAGGACAGGGGACGGTGATCCTTACGTCTGAAAGTGCGGGACTGTCTGGATTGACCTCCGTTGTGCAAGGAGAGCTGCAGCTTGGCGACGGTCAAGACGCCGTCACGCTGGCCAGTATGCAAACGGTAGTGGGATCCGAAGGCCGTCTTTCAGGGTTTGGCGGCACGGTGGGTGATATCTTTAACCAAGGTGTTGTGAGCGTGGGTAGAAGCGCTGACGCAGGGCCTGGCAGTCTTTCAGTCGGTGGCGATTTCCGTAACAGCGGTCAGGTACGGTTCGCTGAAGGCTACTCGGTGCCCGGTAACCGTCTGGTGGTCGAAGGTGATTATGTTGGGGAGGGAGGGGCTCTCTATCTGAATACCGTACTTGGTGATGATCGATCTGCCACCGATCGGATGTTCGTTAAAGGCGATACTTCCGGTACGACCGCAGTGCATGTCACCAATGCGGGCGGTGGCGGGGCACAAACATTAAACGGCATCGAAGTTATCAGCGTGGATGGTCATTCCGAAGGTGAATTCACTCAGGGCAACAGGATCGTTGCGGGGACATATGACTACTCGCTGGTCAGAGGCCGTGATGATAACGCCAGCAACTGGTATTTAACGAGTAATCTGGTCAGCGGCGGTGGTGATAATGGGGGGGATGTCACGCCCGGCATACCTGAACCCGATAAGATCAGCGTCATCCGTCCGGAAGCCGGTGTTTATGCCGCAAATCTGGCCGCTTCGAACACTCTGTTTGCCACACGTCGTCATGAACGTACCGGCGATCGACTTTATATCGATGCGGCAAGTGGAGAATTAAAAGAAACCAGCATGTGGATGCGTAACGTGGGAGGACATACGCGCTCTAAAGCTGGAGACGGTCAGTTGAAAACAACCGAAAACAGCTATGTTCTTCAAATGGGAGGCGAACTGGCCGCAGGTAGCATTAATGGCCAGGATCGGTGGAACATAGGAGCGATGGCGGGCTATGGCCATAGCAAAAGCAACACCCGCTCTGTTCTGACGGATAACCGCGCTGAGGGTAACGTAAATGGCTACAGCGTAGGGATCTACGGCGGCTGGAACGCTGATGAAGTGAACCACTACGGCGCTTACGTCGATGGTTGGGTACAGTATGGCTGGTTTAATAACACTCTCAAAGGAAATGGAATTCAGGGCGAAAGTTGGAAGTCGTCTGGGTTCACGGCGTCGGCAGAGGCGGGTTATACCCGGTCATTAGGCCACTTTAACGGCAGTAATGGAGGGAAAACAGAGTGGCTCGTCCAGCCACAGGCGCAGGTCACTTGGATGGGCGTGCAGGCGGACGATCATCGTGAAGCCAACGGAACCAAGGTAAAAGGTCAGGGAGACGGTAACATTCAGACCCGACTGGGCTTCAGAACGATGCTGCGTGGCCATAGTGCTCTGGATGAAGGGAAATCTCGCCAGTTCCAGCCTTATGCTGAACTGAACTGGATCCATAACACCAAGTCCTTTGGGGCTGAGATGAACGGCATCAGCGTTAGCCGCCAGGGTGCGAACAATGCGGCTGAACTGAAAGTGGGCGTCGAAGGGCAAGTCAGCAAAAACCTTTCGCTTTGGGGAAATATTGGAGAGCAAATAGGCGATAAGGGCTATAGCGACACCACGGGTATGATTGGCATCAAGTATCACTTTTAACGTTAAGCCGGGAGCGCGATGCCTCCCGGCTTTTTTTTGGCGTAATCTGTGCCGATGACGTCCTCACTCCCCAAGCGTCGCCACCATCACCGCCTTGATCGTGTGCATCCGGTTTTCCGCCTGGTCGAACACGATGCTCGCCGCCGACTCAAACACCTCGTCCGTTACCTCCATCCCGCCGTGCAGATCGAACTCCTTCGCCATCTGCTTGCCGAGCGTGGTCTGGTCGTCGTGGAACGCGGGCAGACAGTGCAGGAACTTGACGTTCGGGTTGCCGGTCAGCGCCATCATCTGCGCGTTCACCTGGTAGCCGCGCAGCAGCGCAATCCGCTCTGCCCACTTCTCTTTCGGCTCGCCCATCGACACCCAGACGTCGGTATAGATAAAGTCTGCGCCCTTCACGCCCGCCGCGACGTCTTCCGTCAGGGTGATTTTCCCGCCGTTTTTCTCGGCCAGCGCGCTGCACTCCGCTACCAGGCTCGCGTCCGGCCAGCAGGCCTTCGGTGCCACCAGTCGCAGATCCAGCCCGGTCAGCGCCGCGGCTTCCAGCATCGAGTTGCCCATGTTGTTGCGCGCGTCGCCCGCGTAGACCAGCGTCATCTCGTTAAACGCTTTGCCCGGCAGGTGCTCCTGCATGGTCAGCAGGTCCGCCAGCAGCTGCGTCGGGTGGAACTCGTTGGTCAGCCCGTTCCACACCGGCACGCCCGCGTACTGCGCCAGCGTTTCGACCACTTCCTGGCCGTGACCGCGATACTGAATGCCGTCGTACATCCGCCCCAGCACGCGCGCGGTGTCCTTAATTGACTCTTTATGCCCAATCTGGCTGCCGCTTGGCCCTAAGTACGTGACGCGCGCGCCCTGGTCATATGCGGCAACTTCGAAAGAGCATCGTGTGCGGGTTGAGTCTTTTTCGAAGATGAGCGCGATGTTTTTACCGGTAAGCTTCTGTACTTCCTGGCCCTTTTTCTTGTCGGCCTTGAGCTTTGCGGCAAGGGTCAGCAGGGAGGTGAACTGTGCAGGGGTGAGGTCGAGCAATTTCAGAAAGTGTTTTTTGTACAGATCGGACATTTTATCCTCGCATGGCAAACGCCACTTATTGAATTAAAATTCACTTTATATGTGTAATTATTCATTTGCAACCCTGTTTCACAAATCTTTCTTACAAAGGTGGAGGCAAACACGTCCGTGTGTGAAAATAGAAGTATCTGCCGCACTTTAAAGAGGATTGAGCCATGGCAAACCCGGAACATCTGGAAGAGCAGCGCGAAGAGACGCGCCTGATTATTGAAGAACTGCTGGAAGACGGAAGCGATCCGGACGCGCTGTACACCATCGAGCACCATTTCTCTGCGGACGATTTCGACGCGCTGGAAAAGCTGGCGGTGGAAGCCTTCAAGCTGGGCTACGAAGTGACCGAGCCGGAAGAGCTGGAAGTGGAAGAGGGCGACACCGTAATCTGCTGCGATATCCTGAGCGAAGGCGCGCTGAAGGCGGAGCTGATCGACGCGCAGGTTGAACAGCTGATGAACCTGGCCGAGAAGTTTGAAGTGGAGTACGACGGCTGGGGAACCTACTTCGAAGATCCAAACGGCGAAGAGGGTGAAGAAGGCGACGACGAAGACTACGTCGACGAAGACGACGACGGCGTGCGTCACTAAGCGTTTCAGGCGGTGGCGCGCGCCACCGCTTTTTCAAGGCAGAACCATGGATTACCCGCAGATACTCGCCCCCGTTCTCAACTTCCTCCAGTGCCCGACCCCGCAAGCATGGATTGATAAAGCCCGCGACCCGGCGAACCTGCCGCTGCTGCTTACCGACCACATGGTGTGCGAGCTCAAGGCCGCCCAGACCGCGCTGCTGCTGGTGCGTAAATACGTCGCCGACGAGAGCGGTGCCGACGCGCTGCTCGATTGGCTCAAACCCTACGAACTGTTCACCTTCCGCGACGGCCCGGAGCCGGATTTTATTGCGCTTCATAAGCAGATTACTAAAAGCGTGATGCCGAAAACCGACGACCCGTGGGGCCAGGCGCTTATCGACAGCATGGTGCTGCTGATCAAAGAGGAGCTGCACCACTTCTGGCAGGTGCGCGAGACGATGCTGGCGCGTGACATTCCGTACGTCAAAATCACCGCCAGCCGCTACGCCAAAGGGATGCTGAAGGAAGTGCGCACTCACGAACCCCTGACGCTGATCGACAAGCTCATCTGCGGCGCCTACATCGAGGCCCGTTCGTGCGAGCGCTTCGCCGCGCTGGCTCCGTTCCTCGACGACGATTTGCAGACGTTCTATCTTTCGCTTCTGCGCTCGGAGGCGCGGCATTATCAGGACTATCTGACGCTTGCCCAAAATGTGAGCGACAAGGATATCTCGCATCGGGTGCAGCATTTTGGCGAAATTGAAGCCACACTTATCTCAACACCGGACAACGAGTTTCGCTTCCACAGCGGCGTGCCGGTGTAAACCGGCAGAGCTAAAGGATAAGGATGCGAGATGAATAAAACGTGGATTCGTATTGTTCTGGTTACCGTGATTGCGGCCGCAGTGGCCTTCTGGGTCTATTTCGACAAGCAGCGTCAGCAGCAAACCCCCGAGCAGCAGCTTGATACCACCCTCAACGCGATGCCCGCCTGGCAGGTGATTAAAGAGCAGGAGCCCGCGTTCCAGCAGCGCATCCGCGAGCAGATCCTCACCATGCAGAAGATGGGGGAGTCTGAACAGCACATCATCGACGTGATCCAGCCGCAGATTTTGACGCTGCAGATGTCGCGCCTGCAGCACGCCCCGGACGCCAACGTGGTGGATTACATGAAGGCCAACATGGAGCAGACCGCCGCCATCCAGAAGGTGAGCGACGACGCCTGCTTCCGCTTCCTCTACCCGGCGGTGAAGGGCGGCGTGAACCCGATGCGCGTGCTGGATAAACCGATGATGGCCCGCCGGATGCAGGCCGACGCGGACATGATGCGCGCGGCCTACGGTAAAAACCGCCACACCGTGACGCCGGCAGAGCGTGAAGCCGCCGTGGCGGACGTGCGGCCGATTATGAAAGGGCTGGCGGATAAGTACGGCGAGGACATCCAGCTGCTGCAGATGCCGGAGAACGCGGTGGGCAAGGAGAAGCTCTCCTGCGATATGGTGCAGGAGATGTGGGCGAAGGTGCTGAAGCTGCCGGAGCATAACGCTGCAGGCGTGATTCGCCTGGCGGTGTCCGAGCTGGACTGACGGCTGCGCTGGTTTTTTGGGCACTTAGCGTAGGTTTAGCGCGTCGTCGCTTGCATGGCGGCGCGCGACAGGTATAATCCACAACGTTTCCGCATCCCCTTCAGTGCCGAAGTGGCGAAATCGGTAGACGCAGTTGATTCAAAATCAACCGTAGAAATACGTGCCGGTTCGAGTCCGGCCTTCGGCACCATCGGAACATCAATAGACGTCAACGGACGTCTTTTTTTGTGCCTGAAATCCAGTATTTACCTATCTTTCCCGCTATAGTAACTCTCTCAAGGTCAACCGACTTCAACGTACATCTACCAACAGATGTTGGTACAGATGATGGTATTTCTGGTTCGATAATGCTTGTACCAACAGGGAGGGGATAAGCATGGCTCTAACAGATATCAAAGTCAGAACAGCCAAGCCAATGGAGAAGCAATACAAGCTTACTGATGGCAACGGTATGCACCTTCTTGTTCATCCAAATGGCTCTAAGTACTGGCGTTTGCAGTACCGATTTGGCGGAAAGCAAAAGATGCTGGCTCTGGGGGTTTACCCTGACGTGTCACTCGCTGATGCAAGGGCTCGCCGTGAAGAAGCTCGTAAGCTTTTGGCAAACAGCATTGATCCGGGAGACAAAAAGAAAAATGATAAGGTTGAGTTGGAAGAGGCGCGTACTTTCGAACAGCTAGCTGTTGAATGGCATGCCACAAATAAAAAGTGGTCGGAAGAACATAGCCGACGAGTGCTGAAAAGCCTGGAGGACAATCTCTTTCCAGCTATTGGCAAACGTAATATAGCCGAACTTAAAACACGGGATTTGTTAGCCCCGATAAAAGCCGTAGAGATGTCTGGACGTCTTGAGGTCGCGTCACGACTGCAACAGCGAACTACGGCAATTATGCGTTATGCCGTACAGAGTGGTTTGCTTGATTATAACCCGGCACAGGAGATGGCCGGTGCTGTTGCTTCAAGTAACCGGCAGCATAGGCCTGCGCTAGAGTTGAGACGTATTCCCGAACTGCTTCAGCGCATTGATAACTATACCGGCAGGCCTTTGACTCGTCTTGCCGTTGAGTTAACCCTCCTTGTCTTCATCCGCTCCAGCGAATTGCGTTTTGCTCGTTGGTCTGAGATCGATTTTGAAACATCAATGTGGACGATACCCGCAGAGCGCGAGGCTATCGAAGGGATAAAGCACTCCCAACGCGGCTCAAAAATGCGTACACCTCATTTGGTGCCGTTATCTCGTCAGGCGTTAGCAATCCTTAAACAGGTGCACAAACTTAGTGGCGATCGCGATTTTGTTTTCATTGGCGATCACGACCATCGTAAACCGATGAGTGAAAATACGGTAAACAAGGCTCTGCGCGTTATGGGTTATGACACTAAGATAGAGGTTTGTGGGCATGGTTTCAGGACGATGGCATGTAGCTCGTTGATAGAATCGGGATTGTGGTCAAGGGATGCGGTTGAACGGCAGATGAGCCATATGGAGCGTAACTCTGTGCGTGCGGCTTATATTCATAAGGCCGAGCATCTGGATGAGCGCAGACTGATGCTGCAGTGGTGGGCTGATTTTCTTGATGCGAATCGTGAGAAGGCGGTGAGTCCGTTTGATTTTGCCAAATTAAGCATGGAATGATTAGATGTATTTAAGGTATGTGTCTGACATACCTTATTTTTTCTTTAACATGGCTTCTGATGCGGTGCTCGTTTTTGTAATGAAATCTGTTGTTCAATGCCAAAAAATCATATTGTAAGCTTGGTTCAAGTGATAGGTAGTTTTACACTGTTTCATCAGAAAAGCAGCATCTGAGATTTAGCCATTCATTCAGATAGAAGCTTTCTTACTGTTACATCAAAGGCAGGAGCCATGACTAGTCGCCCACAGATGATTATTAATGTTCTTCAGGCTAATCCTGATGAGCAATTTACAGCCCGTCAGCTTGCCCAAAAAATCATTGATCACTATGGCGCAGAGCTTGCTGTAAAGCGTCAAAATCCTAGATTCGCCAGTGATGAAGATTTCTTGAGTCAAATAGCTGCTGAAGTCGGTGGGAGCAGAACAGTTCAGGCAAAAGCGATGTGTCCTCAGGTTATGACGCGTGACAAACCTCGGCCCAGACTTTATTACTGGGGTAAGGAAATCGACAATGGCGTGCAACAAGAGTCATCTTTTGATATTGCTCCGACTCCGTCTGCTGAGACGGTAGCTTTTTCTGAGCATGCTCTTTACCCGCTTTTGATTGAGTACCTTTCTGAGGAAGAAGAATTACTTTGCCGTCGTATCGATGAAAAGCGTTCAAGCAATAACAAAGGTCTTGGGGCAAACCATTGGCTTTATCCTGATATTGTTGCATTGCAGCCTCTCGATAAAGGTTGGGATAGCGTCGTGCAAAACTGTGTACGGTATAGCGAAGGGCGTTTAACCCGTCTGTGGTCTTTTGAAGTAAAACGTCAGCTTAACCGTAGCAATGTTCGAGAATGTTTCTTCCAAGCTGTGAGCAATTCAAGCTGGGCCCATTTTGGTTATCTCGTCGCGACCGAAATAAATGAAGATAAGCAGCGTGGCGTAGAAAGAGAACTGCAGATGTTGTGTGCATTGCATGGTATTGGCGTGATCCTTCTTAATCCGCAAGATCCCGGTAATAGCCAAACTCTGATTCCTGCACGAGAGCGAACCAGTATTGATTGGCAATCCGTCAACCGCTTGGTGGTAGAGAACAAGGATTTTAAAGAGTTTATCGATCTGGTATCCGATTATCACCAGACAGGAAAAATACACAAAGCGCTCTGGAATAGATAATTCGCTCTAATGTTTCAATAAGAAATATAATTGCGAAATAGGCTTAATGTGAATGGATGAACAGCGAGGTATTTAGAATTAGTAAGATTTAAAAGTTCTTTCCGCGAATTGATGGGATAGTAAATATGATAAAGGTGAGCGTGTGCGTGCTCACCAAATGCAATAGAATAAATTTATACAAATGGGGGTAGTTTACCAAAACTGTTCTTTTAAAAAACATCGCTTATTTTTGCGATTATTAGCTAATAAACTACAATCTGCAATGTGGCAAAAAAATATTACTAACTGTGATTTATATCGGGTAGTGGGGTGTTTAGAACAACCAGAGGCAAACACCCGTGCAGTGAAAGGTATCGATGGTGATGTAAAGCTCAATTGCGCTCTGTGGGCTATGGCTAAGAATATGCTTTATCTACTCCGATATAACGAAAATTAGGCCTTACCAAAAAGATAAGACCTAATTTAAGAATTATATTGGGCCATACAAAGCTTCAATAAAGAGGTTAGAAGGTAATCCAACCACCAATGGTGTAATGCTGATACGAGACTTATCAATATGATTAACAATACCTAATCCAGCAAAATTCCCACGCCCACCTGAAGGTCGGAATTGGACAAAAGCAGTTGTAGTAGTAACCCATCGAGGATCAATAATAAGCGTTGCCTTTATCCCTGAAAAATAGGTGTAGATTTGCGGATCTTTCGAAGCATCCCCACGAATAGCCTGTGCATATGCGCCTAAAGAACTGGGCATTTCTATATTCTTTGTGCGGAATTGCTGATCGAAGGCAACAATTGCCCCCCTGGCCTGATTTCCAATCTCTACTAGCTTTTCAGCAGTAATGGCTTTTACCTCTATCTTTTTAAAGAGATTTTCAAATGCCATCATCAGGTAATTTAAATTCCATCCTAACTCGTGTAATGCAATAATTTTATTGTATTCAGACAGATCAACTTTAATGCCTGCGTGGGCGGCTAGGGTTAACAGCCTTGGAATATTTAGATAGTAAAAATTATGTAATTTGGTCTTCCAGGGATTTTCAACTTTAAATTTTTCTTCTAACCAAAGGGAATGCTCTCGTTGGATTTTATGAAGACGCTCTATAGGGAAATTGTCTACCCCAGAGTCAATTTCTGTGTGATGATTACAACAAAGAAGTAACAAGTTTGATTCATGATTCCTTTGCTTAGGATTCAGTGGTGAATCTCCTCTTGGGCCTTCTGGCTGCTCTGCAACAATATGAGCCACCTCTCCAATAAACTGAGATGATAGTCCATTTTCGTCTTCTACTAGGAGCCTTTCCCTGCAAATTGCGCAGCAGCCACCATCTCTGACCCAAACAATCCGTTTTACTCTTTGGCTAATGGGCATAGCACGTTTACCTAACTAATAGAATGGATTACCTTCCATTTTAACCTTGCTAATCAGTTTAGGTCCACTGTAAGTACACCCAATTTAGTTCCACGCGCTTGTGTTCAAGAATCTTTTGTATTTAGGTGAGTTAGATGAAATAACTCCGTAAGGGGGGCCCATTGTATGAACCGGTCACATGGGTAACACTTTAAACCGGGCACATGGGTAACAGGTTATAACGGTACGGTAAACAGCTGATGGAGGTTTACCGTGCCCTGGACTGAGACTGTT